>JABHHM010000189.1 GCA_018671575.1 Methylococcales bacterium
CAAGTCATCATTCATCAAAGCAAAATTATTTTTTATCGAATAATGCTTTGTCTTTTTTTGTCGGTGTCAATGTCAGCAATGGTATTGGCTGATCGTTGTATTGGTGATTGTGAAAATGGTCTGGGTACTTATCAATGGAAATCAGGGGATAAATATACAGGACATTGGAAAAATGGAAAGCAACATGGTGATGGTCAGTTACAGTTAGCCGATGGTAGTCAGTATGATGGTGATTGGATGCAAGGAGTTAAAACGGGGGAGGGTAAGCTGGTTTTTGGCAGGCGTTCTAAATTAGCAGGAGAAAGCTATGATGGCCAATGGCTAAATGATGAATATCATGGTACAGGTACTTACGTTTGGGCCAATAAAAATTTATACGTTGGTGATTGGAAAAATAACGCTATGCACGGCCAGGGAACAAAGTCCTGGGTTGATGGTCGTGAATACACGGGAAGTTGGAAACAGGATAAACTTCATGGGTATGGCGTTTATCGTTTGAGTGATGGTACAACTTATCGTGGTGATTGGGTCGGAAATAAAAAACAGGGTCTGGGTGAATTTATTTTTGGAAAAAATAGTCAATGGTTTGGCGATCGTTACAAAGGACATTGGAATCAGGATAAAAAGCAGGGAAAGGGACAGTATTTTTGGGCAAATGGTAGTTGGTTTGTGGGACGATGGAAAAATGATAAACGAGTTGGGATGGGAAAATATACCAATGAAAGCGGTGTGGAGTCGTATGGTGAGTGGCAAGGTGAGCGATTTATAGCCATTAAAAAGAAGTCCAAACAATTGTCATCCATTGCTTTAATCAATCAATCAATCCACCAGGCTAATCAATCAAAAGGGATAAGTCATGCATTGGTTGTCGGTAATAATAATTATGAACAGTTGGGAAAGTTGCCAACCATCATGAGAGATATCAATAGAATTGGTTTTATTTTGGAAAAAGATTACAACTTCATCTTAAAAAAGAAATTCAATATAAAAAAATCAGCTTTTTTTGATGCCATTAATGATTATAAAAAACAGTTAACTGAACAAGATAATTTGATGATTTATTACAGTGGTTATGCTTACAAAAGTGAGGGAGATTGTTTTTGGTTATTGAAAAAGGCCAATAGTCTAAGTGATACGCACAATGGAATTTCTACCAAACGGCTACTGAATCAATTAATGAAATTTCCAGTCAATAAAGTTTTGCTGATTACCAGTCATTGTTTTGCCAGCAAAAAACAGGAGAACCATTCTGTCAACAGTCTTGAGGTAATCAGTACCAATCAAAATAAACCAATGATAAAAAATAAAAAATCCCTTTATTCATTATTTGCGGGTGAGCTTATTAATCAATTGCAAAGAAACACTCATCAATTAACGGCTTTTCAATTGTCACATTACTTAAAAAGCGTGTTGCCATTAAGAATAAATACCCATTATATTGGCTTCATCAAGCCTGGTCATCAAGGGATTGGTTTTTTAAAAACGGTTGAATAAAACTGTAAAAAAATGGCTATTAATGAGTTCGTTTGCTAAAATTCCGCTATTCAAACTTTCATCAAATAATAACAATGATCTTGAAGCTAAAAAAATTAGTTGAATCTACTGCAAACGTCCAAGGTACTGAATATTCTCGCTACAATTCAACTGATGATTATTTTAGGTTGAACTCTAGAATTATTGTACTTTTCCTGTCAAATTGTTTCTTTTTAAATCCATTGTGTGCCGCAGAAACAGAAAATCCACTGCTTTATGATTTACCCAGTTGTTCAAAACTTCAATTTCGTCAATTTGGTTCAGACCAAATCAATGCCATTAGAAAAAATGCTGAATTATTCTTTGAGGCAGATTATGTTGAAACAACATTGGATCAAAATTATTATTTAAATGGCAATGTTTATTTAAAACGAGCAGATCAGGAATTGACCGCAAATGAAGTGAAATATGATGAGATAAAACAAATTGTCGATGCAGATGGCAATGTCAGTTATACCTCCAACGGTATTATTACAAGCAGTGATCATATTAATCTACAGATGAACAGTAATCAGGGGTTTTGGACGGATGTTGACTATGAGGTGTCATATAGAGGCAGTCGTGGTTCTGCAAAAAGTGTTGTAATGCAGGATAAAATGCACAGCAAATATAAAGATGTGAGTTATACGACCTGTGCAAAAAAGGATACTGCCTGGGAATTAAAAGCAAAAACCTTAAAAATTGATCAGCAAGAAGGTGTGGGTACAGCGAAACATGCGTGGATTAATTTTAGAGATGTGCCTTTTATTTATACACCCATCATTAGTTTTCCAATAGATCATCGTCGAAAATCTGGTTTTTTAGTACCTAAATTTAGTTATAAAAGTGACTCAGGTGTTGATGTTTCGGTTCCTTATTATCTCAATCTTGCACCGAATTATGACTGGGTATTAACGCCTCGTTATATGAGTCAACGTGGCTTAATGGTAGAAAATGAATTCCGTTATTTAGCATTACAACAGACGGGTACAGTTCATTTTAACTATATTCCAAAGGATAAAAAAGTTGATGATGATCGTTCCTATTTGTCGTATCAAAATAAAGGCACTTTGGGGTCTAAAATAACCACGTCTATTAATTATAACTTGGTATCAGATGATCAGTATTTTGAGGATTTTGGTAATCGAATTAATTTAACCAGCATCCAACATTTACAACAAAAGGTTGATTTGCAATACAGTGAAAGTGATTGGTTTTTAAGAGGACGTTTAGAAAATTTTCAGACCATTGATTCAACGATTGCAAAAAACAGTCGACCTTATCGACGATTACCTCAATTATTTTTTAATTATAAAAATGTTAAAGCTGACTCCATATTAACCTATCAGTTAATTTCTGAAGCCGTTAATTTTGATCATGATAGCAATGTCAAAGGTTTGAGATTTAATGTTAAACCCACCATTGGAGCACAGTTAAGGTCTCTTTACGGGTTTTTTATACCCAAATTAAGTTTGCAATATACTCATTACACTTTGCAAACACCTCAAAATAGCTTGCAGCAAGAAGAGATTGATCGGACAGTTCCCATTGTTAGTTTAGATTCAGGACTGATTTTTGATCGATACTTTAGTTGGCAAAAACAACGTATGTTACAAACATTAGAGCCACGAATATTCTTATTGTATGTTCCCGAGAAAAGACAATCAGATATTCCTGTCTTCGATACCTCTGAATTTGATTTTAGTTTTGCGCAACTTTTTAGGGAAAACCGATTTAATGGCGTTGATAGAATTGGGGATGCAAAACAAGTCAGTGTGGCACTGACCAGCCGTTTTATATTGGAAGATACAGGTAGAGAGTTTCTTCGAGTCAGTGTTGGTGAAACATTTTTTCAGCAGGACCGTCAAGTGACATTATCGGGTAATTCCATTGCAACTAACAGTTCTTCATCGACCATTGTCGAGCTGGATAGTTGGTTGAGTAAGAAAATGAATATTAATTCAACTTTACAGTATAATCGGGAGCAGCAAATTACTGAAAAAGGCACTGTTCAATTTAGATACAGTTCCCATAAAAACAAAATTTTTAATATGGCCTATCGTTATCGTAAAAATGAATTGATGCAAACTGATCTATCAATGATTTGGCCATTAACTCATCACTGGAATTCAATTTTAAAATGGAATTATTCACTCAAAGAAAATGAAAGTATTGAGTCCATGGCTGGGCTTGAATATAATCACTGTTGCTGGCGTGTCAGATTAGTTGCTAATGAAATATTAAAAGACGATGTTGAAAACCAGGGCAATAAAAAAGACCTTAATTTCTTCATGCAAATACAGCTAAAAGGCATGGGATATTTGGGTGATGCGATTGACACATTGTTAAAGAGAAGTATTGCAGGGTTTTAGGAATGGTAATTAATCCGTGTTAGAGTATTTATTCGTGTAACTTTTTAGAGAACTTTATGATTAAAAATTTAAGTATTTTTTTATTAACGGTACTGGTCAGTATTGAGTGTTTTGCTAATGCTAAAACCAAAGAACTGGATAGAATTGTAGCCATTGTAAACTCAGATATCATTATTAAAAGTGAGTTAGATACTAAACTGGATGGGCTACTGAAAAAGTATATTAAAAGTGGTCAGGAAAGTCGTTTGCCACCACGAAGTGTTTTAGAAAAACAAGTATTGGATAAAATGCTGATTAAACAAATGAAGCTGCAATATGCCAAGCGTAGTGGCGTCAGTGTTGATCGTATCTCCTTGAATAAAACCATTTTGGGTATTGCCAAAAACAATGGTTTGACGATAGAGCAATTTAGAGAAGTGCTTGAAAGAGACAGTGTCAGTTATTCAGAATTTCGTCAGGAATTACGAGAAGAAATTATCATACAGCGTTTTGAAGCAAGATATATTGAAAGCAAAGTAACTATCACGGATCGTGAAATAGATAACTATTTAACTCAACAAATACCACTCAATCAAAATGTAGAATATTTGGTTGAGCACATTCTGATCGCTTTTCCAGAAGGCGTATCTGCTACAGTAATAGAGAAATTAAAGTTAAAAACTGAAAAAATACTTCAGAAAATTAACCAGGGCGCCAATTTTCAAAAAATGGCAATTTCTTATTCAAACAGTTCTCAAGCTTTAGATGGCGGTAGTTTGGGGTGGCGTCGAGCGGCACAATTACCTTCGATTTTTATTGAAAAAATAGTGAAAATGAAAAAAGGTTCTGTGGCTCCAGTGATTAAGAACAGCAGTGGTTTTCACCTCATTAAACTGGTTAATATTCGTGGACAGAAAATTAGAATTATCAAGCAAACAAAAGCGCGGCACATATTGATTAGAATGGATGAATTGGTATCCAATGATGAGGCAAAAAATCGTTTGAATCAGTTGGTTGAAAGAATAGAGGCTGGCGAAAGTTTTGCCACCATCGCACGTTCAAACTCTGATGATAAAGGCAGTGCCGCCAAAGGGGGAAGTCTGGGCTGGGTTTCTCCTGGTGATTTGGTGAAAAGATTTGAAAATGAAATGAATCCTTTGCCCGTTAAAAAAATCAGCGAACCTTTTAAAACACGATTTGGCTGGCATATTGTTGAAGTTTTAGAGCGTCGTGAGCATGATGATACTCAGGACTACTTAAGAAATCGTGCCAGAAGAGCCTTAAAAAAAGCCAAGGGAGAAGAAGAAATACAACTACTCATTCGGCAATTAAAAGATGAAGGTTATATCAAAATAATGTTGCAAGAAGAAAGTTGATGTTGGCTATAAAAACTAAAGGTTATTGCCATTAATACTTCACAAAACTATATTTCATTTACTCCTGGTGAACCAGCGGGTATTGGGCCTGATTTAGCCGTCATGTTGGCACATTCAACGCAAGACTTCCCTCTCGTTGTGATTGCTGATCCTGATTTGCTCGAGCAACGGGCAATTGAATTAGGCTCACCGATTAAAATTAATTTATTACAGAACCTAGAAAAATGTCTGATTGAACAACCTGGACTGTTAAATGTCATGCCTGTTAAGTTGAATGACGCTGCCGTTTGCGGTGAACTCAATGCCAATAACAGTCAATATGTGTTACAAACACTAAAGCTTGCTGTTAATTTATGTCAATCGGGTCAATGTGGTGCATTAGTAACAGGGCCAGTACATAAAGGTATCATTAATGATGCCAATATTCATTTTACGGGACATACCGAATTTTTAGCTGATTTAACTCAGTCCTACCCTGTTATGATGTTGGCAACTAAAGTATTGAGAGTGGCTTTGGCGACAACTCATTTGCCTCTATTGAAAGTTGCTGAGGCAATTACTCAGGAAAAACTAATCATGGTTGTTAATATTTTGCATCATGATTTAAGGTGCTTATTTAATATCGAACAGCCCAAAATTTATGTCAGTGGTTTAAATCCTCATGCGGGTGAAAATGGTCATTTGGGAAAAGAAGAGCTAGAAATCATTACTCCTGCATTGGATATTTTGCGAGAAAAGGGTATTGATGTGATTGGTCCATTATCTGCGGACACCATCTTTGTCCCAGAAATATTGGATGATGCTGATGTCATATTAACCATGTATCATGATCAAGGCTTGCCTGTACTAAAATATAGTGGTTTTGGAGAGGCTGTTAATATTACTTTAGGGTTACCTATTATCAGAACTTCTGTCGACCACGGAACCGCTTTGCCTTTAGCTGGGACAGGAAAAATTAAAATTAACAGTTTATTGCTTGCATTGAAGTCTGCCAATGAAATGATGATGCATCGACAAAATACTGAAATGATCTAAATCTGAATTTTAGCACATGTTTTTTCTTACTGAGCCACATCCTTGTAGTTATTTACCCAATAGAATATCCAGCACACAATTTGTTGAGCCAGCTGTGACGACTATGCCATTGTATAGCCAGTTGATTGATCATGGTTTTAGGCGCAGTGGAGAATATGTTTATACGCCTGCGTGCCAGTCTTGTCAGTCCTGTATCGCCATTCGTTTAGCTGTTGAGAAATTCAGGCCAAATCGAAGTCAAAAAAGAACAATTAAAAAGAATGATCATCTTGAAATGACAGTGGTTAAACCTGAATTTAAGCAGGAATATTATACATTATACATTAAATATACTCAGGCAAGACATACGGATGGAGGCATGGATAAGGCAACAGAAGAAGAGTTCATGAAATCGATGGTCAGTCGTTGGTGTAAAACTTGGTTTGTTGAAATTCGTGATAATCAGCAGTTGTTAGCGGTGGCAGTTATTGATGAATTGTCATTTGGTTTGTCAGCTGTTTATACCTTTTTTGATCCAGATTTACGTCAAAACCATCTGGGTGTTTATGGTGTTCTCTGGAGCATTGAGTGGGTTAAAAAGTTAAATTTACCCTATTATTATTTAGGCTATTGGGTTGGTGGGTGTGAAAAAATGTCTTATAAAAATAATTATACTCCATTAGAAGCTTATATTAATCATGAGTGGATTACCTTTGATTCTTCGTTAGCATTGGAAGAGTATATTCAGGTTTAAATGATGAAAATAATTCAAAAAATTATATTTTTAAGTTTTATCATTGGTTTTCCTGTTGTTTGTCATTCCAATATTAATGTCTTTGCATGTCAACCCGAATGGGGTTGGTTGGCGGATAAAATTGGAGGTGAGCATGTCACTACTTATAATGCGACCAATGGCGAGCAAAACCAGCATCAAATTAATATTTTTCCTGAAATGCTTAAGCAGTTAAGAGGTGCAAGAGTCATCATTTGTACTGGTGCGGGTATAGAGCAACGCTGGTTTCCAGTCATTACTAAAAAATTGGATAACCCACTGATAGTAAAAGGTCAGCCAGGTCATATTATTATTTCAGACTTTGTTGGAAAGACGATAAAGCAAGATAAATTTCATCCTAAAGGTAATCCTCACTTTCATCTTGATCCAGCAGTTGTTTTACAAGTAGCGGGTGTGATTGCTCAGCGATTTAGTAAAATTAATCCTTCAAATCGTCGTTTTTACAGAAAAAAACTGACAAAGTTTAAGCGGGAATGGGGCGCTTTGATGACAGAAGTTAAGTCTGCGGGTGCATTACTGAGTGGAATGAATGTAATTCAATATCATCCGAGTTGGACATACTTTTTAAATTGGTTGGGAATGAAAAGTGTCGGCACTATTTTGCCTGATAAAAACCATCATGCGACGACAAGATCACTTGGGAAATTAGCCGCTAAATTAAAAAAACAACCTGCAACAATGGTTATTTATGCAAAAGATTACAAAGAAAATAGGGTGATTAAGTGGTTTTCAAAAAAAATTAAGCAGCCAGATTGTGAATTATTATTAAGCTTGAATGAAGAAAAAAAACTGCTTGGTTTGGGAGATTTATATCGCCATAATGTCAAATTAATGGTTGATATTGTTCGTATCGAACAGGCAAAAGAATTAAAGAAAAAGGCATTAGAAAAAAAACGTTTGGAAAAAGAGCGTGCTGAAAAAGAATTATTAGGCTTAAAAAAATTAGAAGAATTGAAAAAATCAAAAAAACCTAAAAAAAATAAAAAGTGAATGGTTTTTTAATTGTTATATAAATCAATTTCTTAGATTGATATAAAAGAAATAAAGTTGAAATATTTTTCGTAACAGTATATAAATGTATAAATGTTATGTTTGCATAAAATATTCCTATAGGAGACTGTATGTTTGGAAAGAAAAATAAAAATCAGGAAAAACCAATAAAAAATACAGAAAGTAAAACAGTTGAGAGTGAAACTGAAAAGAATGCCGCTGGAGCAGAATACTTTGAAAAAATAACCCAAAGTTTTGAAGTCAGTGCGCGACGATGGGAATTGGTTGTGTTTCCAGCCTTATTTGCTTTTGTTGTATTGGCATCCTATGGTTTTTATTTGATTTTTAGTTTGACCAAAGATATTTCCTTTATCGCCAAAAGTGTTGATAGAAATATGACGGTGATTGCTCAACGAATGGATAGCATGGCGGGCAATGTTGATAATATGTCAATTCATGTTGAGCATATGTCAGTTAACATGCGAAATATGACAAAAAATATCACCACTGTTTCAACGACTATGGAAAGAATGGAGCCTATGTTGAGAAACATGGATTCAATGAACCGTTCTTTACAGGCAATGACTGCGACTACATCGTATATGCAACGTGATATGGGTAATATGAATAGAAGTATTTCTCGACCAATCTCATTTATGAATAACTTTATTCCTTGGTAATTTGTCTTTAAATTTAACGGATTGTTTGGCTGTATCATTAAGCTTTTTGACAAATAATATGTCTATATCGTGCATACGTCATATACGTTTTGTCAAATCTAAAGCGATTCTCAATTTTCCAGCATTTCTTCAATTGTTTTTTCTTCTTGTGTTGATTTAGGAATAAAGTCTAAAAAACACCGAATACCTGTTTCGCAACAGCTTAATTGGTGACCAGATTTTTTTAATTCAAGTGCAAATTGTGCAAAGCCACAGCCTGTATCAATGATGTTTCGTTGTTTTTGGTTTATTTCAGGAATAAATCGAGAAAAGTCACTGGATATGAATTTAAGTCTTAATTTACCTTTGGGATTGTTGTATATATTTTTCTTTAAGCGGCGAACTAAATGTTTGTCACTAAAATTTTTATTGAAATGATCTTGAGTGATTGATGATTTATCCATTTAAGAATAATAGGTGGGCTAATAGAAATGAAGGGGGGAAGAAAGAATGGCTCCTCGGGACGGGCTCGAACCGCCGACCTAGTGATTAACAGTCACCCGCTACTACCAACTGAGCTACCGAGGAATAATGCCGAAATCGAATGTTACTGGAAATTATAGTCTATGGTCAAGTATATTGAATTATTTTTTTCATATTTTATTATTTTTAAGTTAAAGACAAATAAGATCGCTTCCTGATGGTTTGGTCTTTGAAAAGCGTGGTCTTCCTGTATTAGATAAAATAACAGCAGAGGGTGAAATATTTGCTTGCGGGTCACAAAATGTCACCGTTGTATTGCTACCAGGGGACATGCCGATTGATCGATAAATAACTCTTTTTCTGGATGCGCTGGAGGTAATGTTGATGTTTGCAGATAAATGAACTCGTTTTAAAATGATGTCTTTATCATCTAACTTTTTATTGCTGTTGCTATCAATATAAATTAACCAGCCATGATTCCAAATAGAATTATTAGCACAGCTATTTCCAAAACTTTTTGAAAGGGGGCACATGATGATTTTTTGTCGATTCTTAATGGCTTCGGATCGTGCCAGTTGTAAAGAATGAGAAAAACTATCGACAGCGGTATCAATTTTACTTTGTTGGTATAGATGGTTTAAGGGTGATACTGACATGCTTGCGGTGGTGGTAATAATGCTCATGGTGACCAAAAGTTCGATTAATGAGAAACCAGGTTGACGGACTTTATTGACTTTGTTTTTGAATAACATGGTTGAATTCCTTTAAAAATTAATCATTAGTTGATGAATAAAGATTACAGGAATCATTAATGGCAATCTGTCGCAATAAGATTGGCTTTTTGTAGGAAAATTCTTACAAAGAAAAATTATTCTAATTTTTTACTAAAGAAATTGACGGATTGTCCGTTAAGACTTTCATAGCATATGACATAATAGCCCTCCTAAGTGATGGGCTTTTTTTTGTGCTGAATTTATTGAGTGTTTGAGCCACGGATAGACACAGACTATTGAATGAATATCCGTGTTTATGTGGTTAAGAAAGAACGCTGTTGATACGTTGCATTGCTTTTTCTAAATTTTCCATACTGGTTGCAATGGATAATCTCATGTAACCAGGCGCTCCAAATGCAGAGCCAGGAACCAATGCAACATTGGCCTCGGTTAAAAGATATTCTGCAAATTCTATGTCATTAGAAATATTATCCAATTGATCAATGGCGGGCTGAATGTGAGGAAACAAATAAAAAGTGCCATCAGAGGGTAGGCAGTCAACACCCTTCATCGAATTTAAACTCGATAAAACAAAATCATGTCTGATTTTAAATTCACTGACCATTGTTTTGATACAGTCATGATTACCCTTTAAAGCAATCAGAGCGGCGGCTTGAGAAACAGAGCTGGGGTTAGAGGTGCTTTGGGACTGGATTTTTTTCATGGCTTTAATCAGCCATTCAGGACCTCCTGCATAACCAATCCTCCAGCCAGTCATTGAATACGCTTTGGAGACACCATTGAGAACCACTGTCCTGTCATATAATTCAGGGCATGCATTTAAAATATTGACAAAATCAGTGCCTTTCCACAGCGTGTGTTCATACATGTCATCCGTGGCAATAATCACATTAGGGTATTTTAACAAAACTTTACCAATGGCTGCCAGCTCTTCAGTAGAATAAGCTTTTCCAGAGGGATTGGAAGGACTATTAATAACGAATAATCGAGTTTTGGGTGTGATGGCTTGTTCTAGTTGTGATGCCGTCATTTTAAATTCTTGGTCTTTCTCAGTTTGTACGATAACAGGTTTGGCATCCGCTAAAATCACCATGTCAGGATATGAAACCCAATAAGGCGCAGGAATAATGACTTCATCTCCAGGGTTTAATAAGGCTTGAGCCATGTTAAAAAAACTTTGCTTACCGCCACTGGAAACTAAAATTTGACTGGCAGCATAGTCGAAACCATTGTCTTGTTTGAATTTGTTAATAATGGCAGTTTTTAATGCGGGTGTTCCATCAACGGCAGTGTACTTGGTCTGTCCGTCATTGATGGCTTGAATTGCACCTTGTTTGATATGTTCAGGCGTGTCGAAATCTGGTTCTCCAACGCCCAGTCCAATAACGTCCTTACCTGCAGCTCTTAACTCAGCCGCTTTGGCACTGACGGCTAAGGTGGGTGATGGCTTGATATTTTGTACACGTTGTGAGAGTTTATTGGTCATGTCATTGCCTTATTGTGGAAGAATGTGTTTTTATACCGCAAGGGCATAAGTTTCGTTTGAGTAGACAAGCTACTCAACTCAGCTTTATATAAATTATATATAGAATTGCTTATAAAAATACAATAATAATAAAATTTTAGGGAAGTTATTTAATGGACATCCTATACCAGTCATCAATCAAGTTTCAGAGAATTCAATAATGCAAGAAAAAAAGTTCCAACTTCAATCGGATTATAATCCTGCTGGTGATCAACCATCAGCCATTGCAAAATTAGTTGAAGGTCTGGAATGCGGTGAAGCAGGTTTAACTTTATTGGGTGTAACAGGTTCAGGTAAAACTTTTACCATGGCAAATGTCATTCAAGAGTTACAGCGTCCTGCCTTAATTCTGGCTCACAATAAAACCTTGGCAGCACAACTTTATGGTGAAATGAAAGCATTTTTTCCCGAAAACTCGGTAGAATATTTCGTCTCATATTATGATTATTATCAGCCTGAAGCTTACGTTCCATCTTCCGATGTTTTTATTGAAAAAGATGCATCCATCAATGAACACATCGAACAAATGAGGCTATCTGCTACCAAAGCTTTATTAGAACGGTCTGACTCAATTATTGTTTCTTCTGTATCGTGTATTTATGGTTTGGGTGATCCTGAAGCCTATCTCAGTATGGTATTGCATTTGAGTCGTGGCGAAGGTATTAAACAACGTGAATTACTCAAACGACTGGCAGAACTTCAATACACTCGTAATGACATGGAATTACAGCGAGCCACATTTCGTGTGAGGGGGGATGTGATCGATATTTATCCCGCTGAATCAGATAAAGATGCCGTAAGAATCGAATTGTTTGATGATGAAATAGAAATGATTGCAATTTTTGACCCATTGACGGGTGAAATAATCAAAAAAATTCCTCGTTATACCATCTATCCCAAAAGTCATTATGTCACTCCAAGAGAGCGTTTATTAAAAGCCATTGATAAAATTAAAATAGAGTTGAAAGATCGACTTGAGTTGTTATATCAACAAAATAAATTAGTCGAAGCACAACGACTGGAGCAAAGAACTCTATATGATATAGAAATGATTTTAGAGTTAGGTTATTGCTCAGGTATTGAAAATTACTCTCGATATTTATCGGGTCGGGAACAAGGCGATGCACCGCCCACTTTATTTGACTATTTACCCGATAATGCTTTGTTATTTATCGATGAAAGCCATGTGACCGTGCCACAAATTGGTGGTATGTATAAAGGTGATCGCTCACGTAAAACCACACTGGTTGATTATGGTTTTAGGTTGCCCTCTGCTTTAGATAATCGCCCCATGATGTTTGAAGAATTTGAAGTAAAATCTCCCCAGACTATTTATATTTCAGCCACCCCAAGTGACTACGAACATGAACATTCTGGTGAAGTGATTGAGCAAGTGGTGCGCCCAACAGGTTTAGTTGATCCTGAAATAGACATTCGACCTGTCAGTAGTCAGGTGGATGATTTGCTATCAGAAATTCATATCCGATCGGTTAAACAGGAAAGAGTTCTTGTTACCACCTTAACCAAGCGTATGGCAGAGGACTTAACCGATTATTTGGCCGATCACCAAGTGCGTGTGCGTTATATGCATTCTGATATTGATACGGTAGAACGAGTAGAAATTCTTCGTGATTTACGTCTGGGACATTTTGACGTATTGGTGGGAATTAACCTGCTCAGAGAAGGTCTGGATATTCCCGAAGTCTCTTTGGTGGCAATTTTAGATGCAGATAAAGAAGGTTTTTTACGCTCTGAACGTTCATTAATTCAGACCATTGGGCGTGCCGCCAGAAATGTGGAAGGCAGAGCTATTTTATATGCCGACAAAATAACAGGATCGATGCAACGAGCAATGGATGAAACCACTCGTCGTCGAGATAAACAACTGGCTCACAATAAACAGCATAATATTGTTCCAAAAGGTATTAAAAAAGCAGTGCAGGATGTCATGGAAGGGGCCTATGGCAAGTCATCAAATTCCAGTGCTTCTGTGATGACCTTGCATGAAGAGCAGGCGGCTTATAATGATTTGACTCCTGCTCAATTAAATAAAAAAATAATCGCGATGGAAAAACAAATGTTTCAATATTCCAAAGACCTAGAGTTTGAATTAGCGGCAAAATGTCGGGATGAAATTAAGGCAATTAAGGAAGCCTATTTTAAATAATGTATCGTAATGTAACAATTTATATTTGTCGTTGTTATTTGGGTTTTCACTTTCAAGCGAAATTTGTCCACTTTCTAATCCTAAAACACTTTTTCCAATACCTGCCAATCCAACGCCATTACCAATCCGGCCTTTTCTTTTGCCATTGCTTTTTTTGGTTGATAAAATCAAAAAACTGGATTATGGGTTTATCCCATTCAATGATAAAATAAATGGAACGGTAAAAATGCGAGAACCTGTCTTCATTCATTACCGATTAAAAACTTATAAACGACCAGAAGCCATAAATAATGCGGAATAACAGCCATTCTTACTCAACCAATAAACACTCAGAAGAACAACTTTTTCATGATGACTGGGCCAAAAACTAGAATATTAGTATTTTCTAAAGTTAAAGCCAATGACTTTTTCATGGCTGACTAATTAGTAAATTAAACTGATTAATTTAGGCCAAAATGATATTGGCAATTATTTCCAGGATATATTCCTCCTAAAATTGCTTGTTTATCTGCTCCTGTAACACTTCTTAAATTACTTGTGCATCCAGATATAGTTTGCTTGGCTAACCAGGCAAATGCCATTGCTTCAACCCACTTGGGATGAACTTCTTGATTTTCTGTCGATTCAACTATATAACCATTGCTGTATTTATTGACTAATGTCATTAAGTGCTTGTTGTATATTCCTCCTCCGCAAATAAAGGCGCTGTCAATTCCACAGTCAAATTGGGCGATTTGATCGGTTATTGAAATAGCGGTCAATTCACATAATGTTGCCTGAATTGTGTTTTCATTTAAGCGGGTAGGGAGTTTTGATAAATATTGTTCAAGCCATTGGAGATTGAAATATTCAAAACCTGTGCTTTTGGGTGGGATTTGATTAAAGTATGTGTCTGATAATAATAGGTTTAGTAATGTTTGATCTGGTGCTGTACTTGATGCCCAAATGCCATCGATATCCATTGGTTTGTTTTGGTATTTATGAATCCATTGATCCATTAAGGTATTGCCAGGACCAGTATCAAACCCAGTAACCTCTCCATTTTTGGGTAGGTATGTTAAGTTTGCAATGCCGCCAATATTAACAATTACTCTATTTTCTTTCGGATTAGAAAATACCGCCTGGTGAAAAGCGGGTACTAATGGTGCGCCTTGACCTCTTAATGCAATGTCTCGTCGACGAAAGTCTGCAATTGTTGTGATGCCTGTTTCTTCGGAAATAATATTGGGATCTGCAATTTGTAGCGTAAATGGGTGTTTTATATTGGGACGATGAATCAGTGTTTGGCCATGAGAGCCAATGGCTAAAATGTTTTTTTTATCAATATTTGATTTTGCAATCAATTGATTGGCGCAATCTGCAAACAAAGTTCCTAATTGCTGATCAAGCTCTCCAAATAAATTAAGGTTAATCGTCTGCGTGTTGCGTAAAGATAATAATGTTGACTGTATTTTTTCAGGTAAGTTGATGCTGGCATGTGAAACGAGTGATATACGATGTTCATCAAATTGACATAAAGCACCGTCAATAGCATCCATACTGGTGCCAGACATTAATCCAATACAATATTCTGACATGGTTATTTTAGTGCAACCGTTATTTTTTTATACATTTCAAGTTGAGCCAATAAGTTTTTTGTTTGATTTTTAAAGGCGGTCATATAATGTTTTCTAATGGATCGTGTTTTAGGTAATTTGATGGTTAGAGGGTTTCTATGTCGATTATTGACACGAAATTCATAATGTAGGTGAGGACCTGTTGCTAAGCCTGTTTTACCGACATATCCAATGGTGTCACCTTGTTTGACTCGTTTTCCTGTTCTCGCTTTGCTAAATCTTGATAAGTGAGCATAAAGTGTAGAATATTGATTGCCGTGTTCAATGACGATGGTTTTGCCGTAGCCACCTTTTCTTCCTCTAAATGCAATTTTTCCGTTGCCCGTTGCTTTAATGGGGGTGCCTGTTGATGCTGCATAATCAACCCCCTTGTGTGATTTAAATCGATGCAGAATCGGATGCCAACGTTTTAACGTAAATTTAGAGCTGATTCTGGAAAACTTAACAGGAGATCTAAGAAATGCTTTTTTTAAGCTCTTTCCGTTGGGTGTATAATATTGGATATTGTTATTGTGATCCATATAGCGCACAGCTTTAAAAACTTTTCCGTCATTAATAAATTCAGCTGCAAGAATATGACCATTTTTAACTTTTTCTCCATCTGAATAGAGTTCCTCGAAGATGACGGTAAAATGGTCATTTGCACGTATATCTAATGCAAAATCAATGTCCCAACCAAATATATCAGCCAGTTCCATTGTTAATCTATCAGGTAGTCCAGCTTGATGTGCTGATAAAAATAAAGAATTTGAGATGGTTGCAGATACATGTGAAATTCGTTTTTCAAAAGTTTGTTTAATAATTTTTGAAGCAATTGATCCTTTGTCGATATCTATAATGAGTGTATTGGTTTCATTAATGGCATAGCGAAGTTTTAATAGTTTATCTTTTGGTGAGGTAAGGAATGCAATAATTTGCCCTGCCTTAATTCGAGATAAATATCGAGTATCTTTGTTTAAGGTTGAAATATTGTGCAGTAATTTTTTGCTAAACTGATACTTATTAAAGATACTGGATAATGTATCTCCTTCAATAATTGGGTGGGTTCTCCAAGTGAGTTCAGTTTTTATGTTTTGTGTTGGGGTTTTGTGTTGTATTTTAATGAAGCTTTGTTTAGGTAGTTCAAGTGGGATAATTATTTTTTCTTTATTTTCAGTATTGGTTGAATTTTGTTCTACTTTTATTGTTTGTTTATTTGGGGTGTTAAAATTATCAAATAAAAATGTTACGCCAACTAAAATAATAATTATGATGACAAGCGTAAAAGCCTTTTTAGGCAAGCTGTTTTTATTTGAGTTAGAAAAAGAAGAGTTTAAGGATTTATAGTCGCGCATATGATGTATGTTTTTATTATAGTTAATTAATATAAAAGCATAACTGGTATCTTCTAATAGGTCAATGTGCTGATTAAATTATGCAGGTTATGTAATATAGAAAACTTTAGAGATGGTTGTTAATCGGGGGAAAAATGGAAAAAATTGAAGAAATTTTGCAAATCATAAAAAGAGGTGTTGAGGAAGTATTGCCCGAAGATGGTTTGGTCAAAAAACTTAAAGAAAATAGAGTATTAAGAATAAAGGCTGGATTTGATCCGACAGCACCAGATTTGCATCTGGGGCATACAGTATTGATACATAAGTTGCGTCAATTTCAAGAGTTAGGTCATGAAATATTATTTCTAATTGGTGATTTCACAGGAATGATAGGTGATCCAACAGGAAAAAATGTGACCAGAAAGGCATTGTCAAAAGAGGATGTCATTGAAAATGCAAAATCTTATGAAGAGCAAATTTTTAAGATATTGGATCGTGATGTAACAAAAGTTGTATTTAATTCTGAATGGATGAGTAAGATGAATGCTGCTGATCTAGTGCAATTGGCATCAAAGCAAACGGTGGCAAGAATGTTGGAGCGGGATGATTTTAGTAAAAGATATGGTTCGGGACAATCAATAGCCATTCATGAGTTTTTATATCCATTGATACAAGGTTATGACTCTGTGGCGCTAAAAGCAGATGTTGAATTGGGAGGAACAGATCAAAAATTTAATTTATTGGTTGGGCGGCAATTGCAGGAAGTTTTTAATCAAGAGCCTCAAGTTGTTATCACAATGCCGATTCTAGAAGGTCTGGATGGTGTGCAAAAAATGTCTAAATCTTTAAACAATTATATTGGAGTCAGTGATGCTCCAGATGAGATGTTTGGGAAAATAATGTCAATTTCAGATGAATTGATGTGGAGATATTTTGAATTATTGAGTTTTAGGTCATTATCTGAAATTAATCAATGGCGGTTAGATGTTAATGATGGGTTAAATCCTCGTGATATTAAATTTAAGCTGGGAGAAGAAATTGTTGCAAGATATCATGGTGAAAAAGCAGGATCTGAAGTAGTAAAGGAATTTATTAATAGATTTAGCAAGGGGGCTGTCCCAAAAGATATTGATGAAAAAGTAATTGTTTCAGAAAATGTAAGTATCGGAATTGCCCAATTACTAAAATTATCAGGGCTAACACAAAGCACCTCAGATTCATATCGAATGATCAAGCAAGGTGCAGTAAAAATAAATGGGGAAAAAGTATCTGATAGTAAGCTTCAATTATCAGTTAATAGTGAAAATATTTACCAGGTTGGTAAAAGAAAGTTTGCAAAGATTAAAATAAAAAAATAGCAATTTCTTTTGAATAAAATGATCTTTATCTCGTTGATATTGTTGGTTAATATCTGTATTTGTGTAAAGTGTTCTGTGAATAAAAAAACGAGAATAAAAGATTTTTAAAAATAAATGTTGACGAGAATCGATTGGGCTGTATAATGCGCTCCACACCAAGAGTGATTAACAACAAAACTTGTTAACAAAGCACTCTTGCAAAGTATTGAGCAAGTCCTCAATCAGGTCATTAAAAACAAGAGAATAAAGTAATTTGTGTGGGTGCTTGATGAAGCATTCCAAGTCAATTAAGTGTTTGAGCGCGAGTTTGAATGCGAAAAAGTA
>JABHHM010000081.1 GCA_018671575.1 Methylococcales bacterium
GATGCAGAATATGATTGATGAGCTAACCATTATATTAAATTTTTGACAGATTGATTTTGATTTGATGACATTTCAGTAAATCATGCATGAATATCAGAATCTTGAGGAGAATTTATTTATTATGCGATAGCAGAATAAAATAATTCACCCTTGAATTCCCTGCCTTTTAAAAAGGAGTGACAAGGTGAATTGAGTTTACTCAAGAGAGAGATCGCCTGTGTGGAAGAAATAAGGTGAAGAATGAGTGCACAGAGTAGTTACGATTTGTCTTCTTTTGAGTTTGAGCAATCAGAGTTACCCGATGATTTAATTCGAATGGGTAAAATATCTGGGTTGTTTGGGGTCAAAGGATGGCTAAAAATCTATTCAGATACTCAGCCCAGAAAAAATATCCTTAAATATTCACCTTGGTATCTACATGCCGATAAACAATGGCTTAAAGTAGATGTTGAAGATGGTCGAGTACACAATAAAGGCGTTGTTGCCAAATTACTTCATTGTGATGATCGAACCGATGCCTTTGCTTTTCTAAATTATCA
This sequence comes from Methylococcales bacterium, assembly GCA_018671575.1. Taxonomy (GTDB): domain Bacteria; phylum Pseudomonadota; class Gammaproteobacteria; order JABHGC01; family JABHGC01; genus JABHHM01. The sequence continues at coordinate 540 of JABHHM010000081.1, forward strand.
TATTTATTCCAGTCGAAATCTTTTTGATTCTCTGGCAAAAAATGAATATTACTGGTCTGATCTTGTTGGGCTGGATGTGTATAATTTAACTGAGCAATATCTAGGGGTAGTCAGTCATTTGATTGATGCCAGTAGTCAGGATGTTTTGGTGATAAAAGGGGAGATAGAGCGTCTAATTCCTTTTGTTAAAGATCATTATATTAAGTCAGTTGATTTGGAAAAAAAGCTAATTATTGTCGATTGGGAACTGGATTTTGATGACTGAAAAACATTGAGTGTCTAATGCGTTTTGACATCGTGACGTTGTTTCCTGAATTAATTCATCAGTATTTTCAATATGGTGTTGTAAAAAGAGCCGTTGAAAACCAATTGATCTCAGTCGATACCTGGAATCCTAGAGATTATACTGCCGATAAACATCAAACAGTGGATGATAAACCATACGGTGGTGGTCCAGGTATGGTGTTGAAATATCAGCCGTTGAAAGAGGCTGTTTTAGCGATAAAAAAACAATCTTCAGCAAAGTCACGGGTTGTTTATTTGAGTCCTAAAGGGCAGGTAGTCGATAACCAAAAAGTCAAAGAGCTTTCTGAGTTAGATCATTTGATTTTAATTTCTGCGCGTTATGAAGGTGTTGATCAACGTTTTATTGATCATTGTGTTGATGAAGAATTGTCTGTTGGTGATTATATTTTAAGTGGCGGTGAGCTACCTGCACTGGTTGTCATTGATAGTGTAAGTCGTATGATTCCTGGTGTTTTGGGTTGTGATGAGTCAGCTAATGATGATAGCTTTTCCGCAGGTTTATTAGAGTTTCCTCACTACACACGCCCAGAAATTGTAGATTCGATGGCTGTGCCAAAAATATTATTGAGCGGTAATCATCAAGCAATTGCTCAATGGAGAATGTGTCAATCACTAAAGTTAACTCACCAACGCAGACCTGATTTGTTAAAATTAAGAGAGTTTTCTAAAGAACAAACTCAATATTTAGAAGATATTGAATGATATTGAATATTTATGTGGCGATTAGACGCTTAATTTGCTAATATTCTGCCAGATTTCAAGGTTAAAATAGATACAATATAAAATGGGAACGAATAGGAAGTTATAATGAGTAACATAATAAATGCAATTGAAAATGAACAAATGAAAAAAGATATTCCTGCTTTTTCAGCGGGTGATACTGTTGTTGTTCAAGTAAAAGTAAAAGAAGGTTCCCGAGAAAGGCTACAGGCCTATGAAGGCGTTGTAATTGCAATAAAAAATCGTGGACTTAATTCTTCTTTCACCGTTAGAAAAATTTCACATGGTGAAGGTGTTGAAAGAGTGTTTCAAACTCATAGTCATTTAATTGGTGAAATTCAGGTTAAGCGATGTGGAGATGTTAATCGAGCTAAGCTTTATTATTTGAGAGATCGTCGTGGACGTTCAGCCCGAATTAAAGAGAAATTGTCACGAAAGAAATAAGATAAACGATTATTGAATTTTAAAAATCCTGGGTTTTCCAGGATTTTTTTTGTGCTGAATTTGGACACTTATTTATTTCGCCCCCCCCCCTAAGGTATCTCTAAAGTCTAGGCAATAAAAATGGTATCAAACTCTCAAAATAATCCATCTGATGTGGTTGAAATATTTTTAGATCATTTGTGGTTAGAGAAAGGTCTGAGTAAAAATACGTTGATGGCCTATAGAAGTGATTTGGCTAAATGTGAACAGTTTTTAAAACAAAATCATGTCGATTTACTGTCTGCGGGGCAATTAGAGCTACAAAAGTATTTGGCTTTTTGTGTAGAAAAGGGGATTAAAGCAAGGTCAATAGCACGCTTTTTATCAAGTATTAAGCGTTTTTATCGATATCAAATTCGAGAAGAATATTTAAAAGTTGACCCCAGCTGTCAAATATCTCATCCTAAATTGTCTCGTTCTTTACCTAATTCCTTGACTGAAAAACAAGTATTGGCATTATTGGATGCTCCAGATATTGGTGCGCAATTGGGGTTGCGAGATCGTTGTATGTTAGAGTTGTTGTATGCAGCGGGGTTAAGAGTAAGTGAGTTGGTTGGGTTAAGATTGGATCAGCTTGATAGTCAGCAAGGTGTCATTAGGGTTATTGGAAAAGGCAATAAAGAACGCTTAGTACCGTTGGGAGAAGAATCATTGGAATGGGTTGAGAAATACCTCAGTAATGCACGGCAGTCAATGATGAGAGGAAATGTATCTAATGTCTTATTTGTTTCTCTCAGGGGTTGTGTGATGACTCGCCAGACATTCTGGTATCGCATTAAATATTATGCAAAAAAAGCAGATATTCAATGCCATTTATCACCGCATACTTTGAGGCACGCATTTGCCACACATTTGGTTAATCATGGTGCTGATTTGAGGGTGGTTCAATTGTTGTTGGGGCACAGTGACTTGTCAACAACGCAAATTTATACTCATGTGGCTCATGAACGTTTAAAACAATTGCATTTGAGGCATCATCCTCGGGGTTAATTTTTTAGTAATCATCGTCATCATCGTCGTCATCATCCCCAGAAAAATCATAAGACAGGTCATTACTGGGTTCTTGTAAAAAATAACCTTGAATATAATCGACGCTACTACTCCATAAGAACGCAAGTGTATTGGCATCTTCAACAGATTTTGCAATCGTCTTTATTTCGCATTCATGTGATAATTCATTGATTTTCCGAACTAATTTTTGGTTGTCTTCCTTGCTTGGGAGTTCTCCAATGAGTGATCCGTCAATTTTGATGAAATCGGCAGGAATTTGCTGAATGAATGCTTCAATATTCTCTTCTATACCGAAGCAGTCAAGGGCAAATCGACATTTTAATTTTTTCAAAGCAGACAAGAAAATTTTAGTTTGCTTTAAGTGAGAACGTATTTCTACATCATCAATTTCAAATATAATCCAGTTACCATGAATTTTAAAGCGTTTCATGCAATCGACAATTTTCAAAATTAATTTATCACCCAGTGAGGCGCCAGTGACTTTGATGAAAAGGTTTATTTCTCTGCCTTTAGCTCGTCTTTCACTGAGTGTTTTTAGTGCGTTTTCAATGACCCATTCATCTATTTCTTGCATATAATTATGCTTTATTGCACTGGGTAGAAAGTCTTTGGGTAAGATGAGTTCATCTTCCTCATCTAACATCCTCAATAGTACACAATAATTTTCAGAAGCATCTCCCTGTAATCCTACAATAGGTTGGTATAAAAGAGCAAAACGGTCATTTGCAATGGCATATCGAATGGCTTCTAAAGAATGCTCAGAGCTGTCTTCACCTTCGTCAGTTGATGATTTACTGATTGGGTTGTGTACTCGAACCTGATCTCCGCCTTCCATACGAGCACTTTCTGCGGCAGAATCGGCATTATAAACAAATTCTTGAGCATTTTGGACGTGATTGGCATAAAATTCTACGCCGATACTACATTCTGTGGTAACAAATTGTCCCGCTCTTTGAAATTGATGTTCTTTAATTTGGTGACAAATAGTATCAGCGTATTTTCTGACCATATCTGCTGTTTTTTCTGGGACGAGTAGTGTGAAAACGTGGTCATCAAATCGAGCAAGCATTTCAGATTGATGTTTCATTCCAGTTAATATTTCTGCAACTTCTATAAGAACTTCATCACTTGTTGCAATGCCAATTGAGTTTCTAATGGCTCTAAAGTCATCTAAAATAATGTAGATTAGGGCAGTATCTGGTGAGGGTGTTCCTTTGTGTTTTTCAAGAAATGCAGCCAATTGCTTCATGAAATATTGACGATTAAATAGACCCGTTAATAAATCAAGCGTCGATAAATGTTCAATTCTTGCTTCAAGATCCTTGCTGTCAGCTTTTTCACGAATGGTGACTTGAGTACAATTTTCTCCTTCAATAGTTGCAGGAGAAAATTCTAATAAGGCATCAAATGTACTGCCATCAGGCATTTGGCCTTTAATGTCTAAATTAGTGGTTACATTGTCCTGTTTCGCATAAGCCCTTAAAAAGTCTTTGAATTTTTTATGTTCAGCAGGGTCTACCATATCAAGTACAGGTATGCCGATTAAATCATCTGGGTCATCATAACCAAATTTACTCAAGTAAACTGAATTGGCTGCAATGTGAGTTCCTTCCTGGATGTAGGCAATGGCGTCTTGTGAATTTTCCATTAAGGATTCACAACGATCTTCTGTTTCTTTGAGTTGCTTTTCTAGTGATTCAAATTGACGACTGTATTCTAGTGATTTGAGTTCTCGAAGAATGACCAGTTTTAAGTGTTCATGATTTTTTGATGATACGGCGTCATGAGCGCCAATTTGCAAATATTCAACCGTTAATTCTTCATCAAATTCATCGATAAGAACAATGAGTGGAATATTGATTTTATTTTGCTTAAGTAATCGTATCAGTGACAATGGCTCAATGTCTTCAATTCTTTCTTCACAGACAGCGATATCAAATTTTTTCGTTAGCAGAGCATTTTTCATACCGTCTTCATCATCTGCATGAGTGTAGTTGGCAATGGTCCCACTATTTCTTAATACACTAACGGTTGTATCAATGTCATTGGTTGTGTCAGTGATGGCAAGAATATTAATTGTTGTATTCACAGTTTTTCCTGAAGACGCATAAACCTAAATAAATTAGTTGTCTCTACTGAGGGCGTCAACGCACTGAATATTCAACACATTGAGCGCTCTCGATACGATTCAGCTAATTTATTTAGGATAAACCCAATTTAGGGTGATTTTATATAATTAAAAAGTGACCATTGTAAGTGTATATCGACAATAAAGATTTGACTGTGTTTTTTTGAATTATTTTGCGTAAATTAATTACAATAGTGACCAGACGGAGTCAAAATCATCACTATTTTCATTTGATTGATTAGATTTGTTGTGGGATCTTGCTTCAAGGTCTACATAACTATAGTGTTTGAATGTCAGTGCTTTTTCAACCAGTTGCATTAACCTTATTTTGTAATTGTTATCGCCTTCTTTTATTGTAAGTATTGAGCCTTTTCGGTGATTTGTATTGTTGGTGATAAAGCAGAGATTAGCGTTGGTTTCGATATTATTTTGAAATATGATTCCCGTTGATATGGCTTTTTCACCATCATTAGTGGTGGTGACAGTAACGGTTTGACATTTTTGTGCCAGAACTTGTATGCCCATGCATAAACCTGAATCGGGTCGTTGTTGAATCCAACGAAGAATTCCAATGCCACACGATTTTCCCATTTCAGATTTGATTCCAATTAATTCGCCTATTCTGATTTTTGATTCATTGGATGTATACCATAGTAAGCTATATCCTCCTGCGCTTTCATCAATAATTCGACATGGATAAGTTAGGCTGGTTTTCTTTTCTTTATTTTTAGAAACATTTTTCCAGATATTGTCAGTATTGAACTTTGGCACATTTTCAAATTCGTTACCTTTAGGCATTAGACCAATTTCATTTAAATTAAAATCATCCTCATCAAGATTATTTCTACTAGAGTCTAACCAGTCGCTGGGTAATGCCTCCTGTGCTTGATTCTGTTGATTATTTTCTTTTTCTAAAGATAAAATTAATTTCTCAATATCTTTTATTCCTGTTGCAACTTCAATATCTTCTTCCCCTGCATTACGAGGAGATTGTCTTTTGCGAGGGCTACTCCAGTGATGCAGTAAGTGCAGGATAACTTTTCTTTCAATGTTGCCAAAATTATTTTGCTCGGTGTTTGATGTTTTTAAATCATTATGTAAAACCTGTATGAGTTTTTTGGTGCTAATACATCGGCAAAAAAGGTTGATTTCGCGACCATAAAGCTTGGTGTATTTAGGCGGTGAATTACTCATGAGGTGGATGATGAAAGTCGCCAGTTGTGTATCTTTTTCTGGCTTGTAGAGTTCGATATGCTTAACCCATTGTGCTGAAATTTCAAAAAATTGTTTGATTTCACTTTGTTTTAAATGGGTTGGCGACGACAGTGATAATAAAATAATTTGTTTGTATATGTCTTCAATGGTTGAGTTTTTTTCAAACTCTGAATCTTTTACGGGGATATTTGATAGCTTATTTTGTTCAGAGAAATAGTACAATTGATTCACTTCAACCCAAAAATGGTTTTCAGATGTTTCATAAATAATGGCTGATTGAAAATGTAGTTGTGAGAAATATCGTAATGACCGATGAATAGCAATGGTCAGTGTTTTTTTATTCAATATCGATAATCTTGAAACGGTTATATCTTTGATGACATGTTTGTAGCCGATGGCCATTTCGCTGTTTAATTCACGGCATAAATGAGCAACTTTGTTGCCTTTTTCGCTTAATGGGAAATTGGAATTGATAAAATGTTGACAAAGATTTTTTGTAATGTATTGAATGGATGGCCTGAGTTGTTCGCTCAATTTTAAACGGTTTTGTTCGTTGATAACCAGTCGATTCATTTCTTTCAGGCGTTGGTAAACCTGACGTGCAGTTTCGCCAATATTAGCCAGCGGTAATTCCTGAATCCATTGCTCTACTTTTTTGGGTCGGATATCAGATGATTCTCGATTAGCTTTTTGTATTTCTGGAGTCTGAATGCCTTGCAGACTGTTATCTGACACGACTTGAAAAATCCTTTTTATTATTTTTTATCATTATTATTAAGCTTAATGTATTATCTTTTTTTTTCAAGAATTTGCGATGAAGAATCAAAGTGGATGGATAATTGGTTGTTTAAATTTAACAAACAATGAAATATTACGTAATAACTGTTTGATAACAACAAAAAACAAGTAAAATTAAATTATAGATATTCTAATAATTAATAAAAACTAGGATGGTTAAATGAGTAATAAAACATTGTACGATAAGGTCTGGGAATCCCATGTGGTTAGGCGAGAAAAGGACGGAACTTGCTTGTTGTATATTGATCGACATTTGGTTCATGAGGTGACTTCTCCACAGGCTTTTGAAGGTTTGAGAATGGCCAGTCGAAAATTGTGGCGACAACAAGCAAATTTAGCCGTGCCTGACCATAATGTCCCTACAACCAATAGAGAAGAAGGAATTAAGGATGAAATTTCTAAAATTCAAGTTGAGGCATTGGATCAAAACTGTGATGAATTCGGTATCACTGAATTTAAGATGAATGATCCTCGTCAGGGAATTGTGCATGTGATTGGTCCAGAGCAAGGAGCTACTATGCCAGGAATGACTTTGGTTTGTGGTGATTCTCATACTTCGACTCATGGTGCATTTGGCGCACTGGCTTTTGGTATTGGTACATCGGAAGTAGAGCATGTTTTGGCAACTCAATGTTTATTGCAGAAAAAATCCAAAAATATGAGAATATTGATAGAGGGTGAATTGCAGGATAATGTATCTGCCAAAGATGTGGTGTTGGCAATTATTGGTCGAATTGGTACGGCGGGTGGAACGGGATATGCCATTGAGTTTGCGGGTTCTGCAATCAGCTCTTTATCTATTGAAGGACGGATGACTGTTTGTAATATGGCGATTGAAGCTGGCGCTAGAGCTGGTATGGCGGCTGTCGATCAGAAAACCATTGACTACATGAGAGGCCGACCTTTTATCTCCAGTGAGCTTTATGCCAAAGCAATCGATTATTGGCCATCATTAAAGTCTGATGATGATGCCATATTTGATCAGGAAATTACCTTGGATGCAACACAGATTGCACCTCATGTTACTTGGGGGACATCACCCGAAATGGTGGTTGCAGTGAATGGAAAAATTCCTGACCCAGAAACAATCAATGACCCTGATAAAAAAGAGGGCATGATTCGAGCTTTAGAGTATATGAATCTGGTTGCTGGACAAGCAATAAAGGACATTAAAGTCGATAAAATATTCATTGGTTCATGTACCAACTCTCGAATAGAAGACATTAGAGCGGCAGCGACAGTGGTAAAAGGCCGTCATGTTGCAGATAACATAAAACAGGCATTGGTTGTTCCAGGGTCTGGATTGATCAAACAGCAAGCAGAATTGGAAGGTCTGGATAAAATTCTTGTTGAAGCAGGGTTTGAATGGCGTGATCCAGGTTGTTCAATGTGTTTGGCCATGAATGCAGATCGTTTGGAGAGTGGAGAGCGTTGTGCTTCAACTTCTAATCGTAATTTTGAAGGTCGGCAAGGGCAAGGGGGTAGAACTCATTTGGTGAGTCCTGCAATGGCTGCTGCAGCGGCAATTCATGGTGGTTTTGTTGATGTCAGAAAAGAATTTTAAGGAGGGATTTAACAATGGAAAAATTTAAAATATTAAATTCGAAAGTGGCTTATTTGGATCGGTCGAATGTGGATACTGATGCCATTATTCCCAAACAATTTTTAAAATCAATTCAGCGCAGTGGTTTTGGTCCTTATTTATTTGATGAATGGCGTTATTTAGATCATGGTGAACCAGGAATGGATTGTAGCAACAGGCCTTTAAATAAAGACTTTATTCTCAACGAGTCTCGTTTCCAAGGTGCGGAAATTTTATTAACCCGAAAAAACTTTGGTTGTGGTTCTTCTCGTGAACATGCACCATGGGCATTGTTAGATTATGGCTTTAAAGTGATTATCAGCCCAAGTTATGCCGATATTTTTTACAATAACTGTTTTAAAAACGGTATTTTACCTATTATTTTAAATAATGACTTAATCGACCAGCTTTTTATTGAAGTGGAAAAAAATGTGGACTACGCTTTGACTATAGATTTGGAAAAACAAGTGATTGAAACACCCAATAATTCATGGTCATTTAAAGTAGATGAATTTAAAAAACATTGTTTGGTGAATGGATTGGATGATATTGGCTTAACTTTACAGCATGTTGATGAGATTAAAACTTTTGAAGTACAGCATCAACAAAAATTCCCCTGGTTTTATACTCAAATATGAGGCATTGAATTGACCATCAACGAATTGATTAAAATTGCAAGCCGTTACCCTGAATGGGTGACGGCTTATTTTATTCTGCCACCATTAATTGCTTGGTTGATTACTTTGTTAATTCGTTCAACAGATTCCATTAATGGACTGACAAAAATAATTTTTTCTAGCATCATTTATGCTGTATCTATTCCAGGGTTGCTATCTATACTGTTAGTGGGTTACTCATTATTCATTGGCGGTCAAAGTTTATTACAGGTTAATTTTCTGATTTATTTTTTACCTGTCATTTCGATGGTTTTCAGTATTCTTTTAATTAAAAGAAAAGTAGATCTGGATATTTTGCCTGGTTTTGATCGATTGTCAGGTTTAATGAGTATCATGTTGATAACATTTATTATTATTATCATTATTTATAAAACAAGAATTTTTATTGGTTTTATTTCATCCTTTCAAAGTTTTGTGGTGGTGGGTATTATTTTGTTTATTATTTTAAAAATAGCCAGCAAAAAGTTTTTGAAATAAATTGAAGATGAATGGGAGTTTGTGATGACCCTTGGTAAAAAGATATTTTTTAGCTTTCTGTTTCTGATTGTTTTAATGGTGGGGCAAGGTGCCTACAGTATTTTAACGGCAAGACAAACGGGTGAATTAAGTGAAACCATTAACCAAATCAGAATGCCGACATCGTTATTAAGTGCTGATTTGAATGAGTCTATTCAATCATCGATTGCTGCTTTGCGTGGTTGGGTTTTGCTGGGTGATAAAAGCTTTAGCGAGCAACGACTTAAAAATTGGAAAGATATCGCTAAAATCAGTAAGAAATTACAAGTTTTATTGACTTCTGATGAAGATAAAAAAGCATTTCAGCAATTAAATAAATTGTTAAAACAATTGGAAGCAGGACAAGCTTCAGTTGAAGCCATTGCTCATAAAGTTGAAAATAAACCTGCCACACTAAAATATATCACCGAAATTTTGCCTATTGTGAAAAAACTCAATAAAAATATGGCAAAAATGATTTTTAAGGAAAGTCGATCAACTCAAGGTTCAACTGAAATTGTTGAAGTCAAGCAAAGTAAGTATTTAATGACGACCATGACTGAATTGAGAAGTACATCTGCTCAGGTTATGGGAGACATTCGGTCTTATTTATTGACAGGTGAAAAAAAGTACATCAAAGCATTTAAGAAACATTGGCGAGGCAATGAGGGTGCTTTTGTTACATTATCAAGAGCTGAACTAAGAAAAAAACAAAAGAAATATTTTGGTAAAGTGGGTAAATTTCGTAAGAAATTTTTACCTGTTGCAAAAGCGGTGATAGATATTCGTAGTAAAGCGGGTTGGAATATAGCAAATGAGCGTTTAATTCATGAAATATCACCGATTGCCACCAATGTGAAAAAAATGGTCAATCAAATTGCCAAGAAGCAAAAAAATTCAATGATTGCTGATGCATCAATGTTGAATGATTTGATTAAAAATATGCAGTTTTCAACTTTAATTGCCATTGTTGTATTGGTTGTCATCGCTTTGTTGTTTTCTTATTTTATCGGAAACAGTATTGCAAGTTCCGTGTTGAAATTGGTTAAAACGATGGAGCAAGTTGAAACCAGTAATGATTTTTCCATACGAATGGATGCCGAAGGGCGGGATGAAATTAGTCAGGCGGGTAAGGTTTTTAATCATTTGCTGGCATCTTTACAGCAGATTATTGTGGAAGTTAATGATGTTGTTCAGTCTGTTTCAGAAGGACAATTTAGTAAACGTATTACGATTGATTCAAAAGGGGATTTGCTGGTACTTAAAAACAGTGTGAATGATTCGGTAGAAAACCTGCAATCCATGGTGGAAGTTGTCAATGGTAATTTGATGGCCTTGAGTGCTGGTGATTTTAGTGAGCGGAAATCTGAGATTAATCTTCAAGGTGATTTCGGGTTAATGATTGACAATACCATTGATACAACTCAAATCATTTGTTTTACGGTGAATCAATTGAATAACTTTGTGGTTGAAATGGAGCACGGAAATTTTAGTCAGGGTATTGATGCTGAGTTTAAAGGAGATATGATTCAGCTGAAAGATAATCTTAATAAATCAGTGAGCCAAATATCATCAACATTGGGTGTGATCACCAGTCAAACACAGCAATTGGCAACGGCAACAAAAGAAACAGATATGGCGTTAGAACAAATCTCGCAAGGTGCCGCGGATCAAATGAGTTCCATTGAACAAATAGTGTCAGATGTTGGCCAAAGTAAGTTGGCAATTGGAGAAATTGTTGATTCAACATTAATCGTTAATGAAAATTCTAAAACCATTGTCGATAAGACTGTTTCTGGTCAGCAACGTATCGATGATTTATTAAGGCAAATGGAAACCATTACAGATAGTACCCGTCAAATTTCTGAATTTACTCAGGTTATTTCTCAAATTGCCAGTATGACTAATATGCTGTCATTAAATGCTGCAATAGAAGCTGCTAGGGCGGGTGAACATGGTAAAGGGTTTGCTGTGGTAGCGGATGAAGTGAGAAAACTGGCAGAGCAGGTGAGTTCATCAGTCAGCGAAATTGATGAGTTGGTGTTGAGTGCCAGAGAAAATGTTGATTTAGGTATGGAAACTACGCGAACAGTTCATCAGGATATGTCGTCAATTTTGGAGTCAATTGAAGACAATAATTTGATGTTGAACAGAATTACGGTCTCTGTTGAAGAGCAAAGTGCGACCATTGATGGTTTAGCATCGCAAGTGGATAATTTAAATTATGTGGCTTCATCAAATGCAGCTGCCAGTGAAGAAATTAGTGCAACAGTAACTGAATTGGCAAGAATTGCAGACAGTACGCGGGATGAAATTGAACAGAATTTTGTGTTGTAGAGGTAGGTTTTATCGCAGATAATGCATTAAATATCTGCGACTAAAATATTTTTTTCCAAACTATTTTAATGTCATTGTCACGGTAAACTCAAAATAAATCGACCACCGCCACTATTCTTTCTATTTTCTAACTTGACTGATCCAACCAAGTCTCCTCGCTTATGTAAGCGTGCGACCTCATCTGCAAAATGTAGTCCTAGACCTGTGCTGCCACTGATGAAGTTAACACCGAATTTAAAATTACCGTCTGCTTCTAGGATCGAAGGAGGGAAACCATTGCCATCATCTTCAATAATGAGCTGTAAGAAACCATCTTTTTCTTCACTGCTAAGGATGATCTCTTTTTTTGCGTAGCGACACGAATTATTAATGATTGTGCTGATGATTCCTGCGACTAAATCACGGTCAAAAAACCATTCTAATTCTTCATCACAATTCAAATGGACTTCAATTTCTTGTGATTCTCTTAAGCTTCTGTTTTGTAATAAACCTTCGTATAGAAATTCGTGGACATTTTGCTGGTCAATATTGATGGCGCATAAATCATTATCCATTTTGTATAATGATAGAAGTTGTATGAGAGAATTATTGATGCGCTGTAATTCATATTGTAATTTGTTAACAGGGATCATGCCTTCCTTATCATTTGTTTTCTGACAATTTTCCTCCATTTCATCCAGTGTTCCCAGAGACATGATCAGTGAATTTTTTAAATCATGTACCGAAGAGATAAATATGGGATAAAATCCATCGTCATCGTGGCTCATAGCGCTTCTCTTTTTATTTTAATTCATTAAGTAAGTTTTCTAGTTTTAAATATTTTTCATTCGATGCATCAATCGATTTTGCAATATCAAGATGTTTTCTGGCTTTATCAATTTTTTTATCTTCCTTTGCACCTGCTATTTGCATGATTGAAATCAGTGCTTGAGCAGCATTCATGTGGACACTGATATTGCTTGGTAAACCATGGGCTGCTTTTTCAAACATCGGTAATGCTTTGTCAATTTCGCCATTTTCAAAGTGTTTCATGCCGTCACGATTGGTTTGTATTAATTTGAATTTTTTGGCAACTTCCCGACTATTTCTACCGTCACTATCTTCTTGTAAAATAGTTTCACTGATCATGCTAGCCATTTCTTCATCACCAAAAGCTTCACATGCGTCTAGCATGTCCTGAGAAACATTTTTTGGTAATAGGCTGGATTGTGCTGAAAAATTTTTAACAGTTTCTTCAAAAATTTTTTCTGCAGTTTCCTCATCACCTTTCTTTTTATAAACGATTCCCTCTATTATTTGCGGGTGAACCAGAGCCGCCTTATCATTTTTGTATTCTTTTTTAGATTCGTTGAGTACATTTAATGCTTGTTGATGTTGGTCTTTTTCAACATGAATTTTTGCCAGTAAAACATGGTCGCTAGAGCTTTTTAGATGTGAGTGCTTTGCATTTTTGATGACAGCCTTGCAAGCCTTTTCTGCGATAATGAGGTCGTCATTTTTTAATGCCGCATTGGTTAATGCACGATTTCGTGTTAGCCCATTGGGTGATAATTTAGTGGCTTTCATTAAAATTTCTTGAGAATTGTCAAAATCATCTTCTTTTTCAAATGCTTCAGCTAATAAATCATAAGCTTCAATGCAGGTTTTATTTTCATCCACAACTTCTTCAAAGATCTCTTGAGCCTGAAAATTATTGCCCTTTTTCATCTCAATTTTTCCGAGGCCTATTTTTGCCCAGCTAAATTCTCTGATATCAAGTACTTTTCGGTAAATACTTTCCGCAAGATCATTCTTGCCAGATTTTATGCAAAATTCGGCTTTGATTCTTGCAATTTCAACAGCAACCTTAGGGAATGCAAGAATTTGTTTGTCACATAATTTGATGGCTTCTTCATAATTGTTTTTGTCAGCTTGAGAATAAATGGATTTTAGTATTTTTTTCTTACTAAGAATGACTTTTAATCGACGGTAGAGTAATTCTTTGGTGAATGGTTTGGTTAGATAGTCATCTGGGCGGTATTCAACTGCACCAAGCACCATATCCATAGTGTTTTCAGCGGTTACCATGATATAAATTGTCGAATATTTAATAAGATTTCGTGACTTAACTTCTTCTAATATTTGCTGTCCATTTTTTCCTTGTCCGAGGTCGTAGTCACACAAAATAATATCGTACTGGTTTTTTTCTATTTTATTGACAGCAGAAACGCCATCAGATGCTTCATCTATAGATGAAGCCATGGCGTCACGCAATAAGCCTTTGAGCATAGAGCGATAATTAGCAAAGTCATCAATGACTAAAAAGCTTAAATTAGATAAATTTGCTACACCAGTACGTACTAGCATTCCACTCCCTTTTAATATTTAAAAGTAATTAAGGCAACTCGCAACAAATAAACTACCCATCTTACTTGCACCCAAAGGGCATAAAACTCTTTTGTCTGTCTTCTTTGCCACAAAAATAGTTATGTAGAACGACTACACGCCTATTTTTATAACAAAAAAGACAAACAAAA
>JABHHM010000080.1 GCA_018671575.1 Methylococcales bacterium
GCTTATTTAACCGCTTCATTAGGCAAACCTGTTTGGCTGTTATTAAAACCAAACACAAAATTGCCTTCCCCAAAAATATCGACCTATCCTTCAATGCGGACTTTTAGACATATCAATAACCTACAAAATATAATCATGAAAATACTTACTTAAGCCTACACAAACATAAGTAGGTAACCATAATTATATTAACATTTTCACTCAATATTTTCTGCCTTTTGGCACTACTACTCTGACCGAATAGATCTCTATGCAATCAGAGCAGTAACACCAAAGGTCAAAAAATCCTGAGCGAAAATTTTGTTAAGATAATTATGGTCACCTACTTATAAACCAAATACAGAGTTTGGCGATGTTTATTTAAAGTTGAATATCATTGATGATTTAGTCATTATTTCGTTTAAGGAGCTGTGATGTGAAATGTCCTGTTTGTGGGGTTGCTGAGTTAATACGTGATATTCGAGATCAGCCTTATACTTATAAAGGTGAAACAACGCTATTATTAGCTGTTGTGGGTGATTATTGCACTGCGTGTGGTGAATCAATTCTTGATGCCGAAGAATCTCGTCGAATAATGGATATGATGCAGGAATATAATAAACAGGTGAATGCAGCCATTATTGATCCTACTTTTATTATTGATGTACGAAAAAAACTGCAACTTGATCAGAAAGAAGCCGCAGAAATATTTGGTGGCGGTGTGAATGCTTTTTCACGGTATGAAACGGGTAAAACAAAACCCTCACTTTCTCTTGTTAAATTGCTGAAAATTTTAAATAAACATCCTGAACTTCTTACAGAAGTGAGAATAGCCTGATTATACTTTCAAAAAAAGGGGTCACAACTCACCAGTGGTAAAGATTTTAACGAGTTAAAACCTGTGGTCTCTATTTGGTTATTAGGTGAAACATTACTCAAACAATCAACTGAATTTCATGTTTCTGGATCAATTCCTGCTTTTTGTAATAGAACCAATAAGCGTTTTTGTTCTGCTAAGGCATTTTCCTTTTGTTGTTTTTCCTCATTAGCAAAATTGAAAACCTCTTTTGTTTTGAGTTCGGCTTCTTTTTGCTTAAATTCAGCATCTTTTGTTTTACGTTCGGCATCTTTTGTTTTGAGTTCGGCTTTTTCTTGCTTAAGTTCAGCATCTTTTGCTTTCCTTTCAGCTTCCTCTTTTTTTAATTCAGCTTCTTTTCTTTTAGATTCGATTTCTTTCATTAATTCTTTTTTGGTGGCATCATCTGCTAGGGCAATTTTTCTTGCTTGATAGAGATG
Source organism: Methylococcales bacterium (assembly GCA_018671575.1). GTDB lineage: Bacteria > Pseudomonadota > Gammaproteobacteria > JABHGC01 > JABHGC01 > JABHHM01. The sequence continues at coordinate 1,276 of JABHHM010000080.1, forward strand.
GTATTCATTTTCTTTTTCTGAAAACATGGATAAAACTTGCATGGCTTGCCTCATTTCAGGGGTATTTAGTTGGTTGGGTAACTGATCCCAGTTTTTTGCATCATGAAAGAAGCAAAGCCACTGATCCTCAGCGGTTGAAGTCTCTGTTTTTTTCTGCCATTTTGGTAATTCCAGTAGATGAATGGCACATTGATCAGTGAGTTGTATATTATTGAGTGGATCATAAATTTGAAAATGATGATGAAAAGCGGGAGAGTCTTTTAGTAATATATCGCCCAATAACCAGATGGAAATAACGGGTTGCAATGTATTAAATTTTTTGCCACTGGATAGTTGTGATTGATAAATATTGCTCCAAGTGTAAAGTATTCTTGAAGGTAAATAAGGAAAAACGGCAAGTTGAACTTCAATTTGGTAGCTTTTGCCAAGTTTATCTTTTGCTTTAACATCAACAATGGTGAGTTTGTCTGTTAAAAACTCTTTTTCATTGTAGGGGTTTTGAATTTCTAGGGACTCAATGGGAATATCAGGTTGTAAAATTGCATTGAGAAAATTCAAGGTTAAATTGATATTTTCTGGCGATCCTAATAATGCCTTGAAGACACAATCTACCATGGGGTCAATTGAGTGTTTTAATGGAAACATGATTATTGAATTTTCTATGGTTAACTGTCTAAGTTTATCGAGCAGACGAGCTACTCAACTCAGCTTTAATTTTAGCATAGATGATTTTAAAAGTATAAAATGGAGTTTGTAGAAATTATATTTGTTAATTATTTATAACAATATAATGTTTATTATTGATTGACAACCTACCTGTTTAATCCTACTTTTAAATTATAATAATACAGAGTAGCCATTCAAAATGAATAAAATAATACCCGTTTTAATGTTGTTAATTGCTTACCAATCAACTGTTTTTGCAAAAGGCATTGATTATTCTCGTTTTTTTATCGATTTTAATATCGATGACGGTAAAATCAATCCATCAGCATTTCTTCCATATTATTGGAATGACCAGCTATTCAGTGGTGTTGGTATCCATAGCAGTACCACTCAGGACAATGGCACGGTTAATGGTTTTGATGACAGTCGTATTGGCAGTAATATTCAAGATAATCGGTTGAAATTAAACCTACTCAGTTATGAGATGCCAGCAGGAAATTTCAAGTACACTTTGGGTGGAGATATTGAGCAAATTGATATTGATAAACTTGAATTTGGTTTCTTGCAGATGCCAGTCAATCTTGGTGGTGATCTGGTGGCATTTGATAATGAAATCAATATTGAAGTGTTGCGTCCAACTCTTCACGGGGATGTGACTTGGAATCCATCGGGTGGTGCTTTTTCTATCAGGACGGGGGTTAATATTTATCCTACAAGTCAATTAACCGTAGATCAACAAACCCGTTTTAAACCAATTATTGCCACTACGGGGTCTAGCAATGGTTCTAAAAGTCAGGATTTTTCTTACAGTGTAAATTTGGAAATGATTTATAAAACCAACACTTGGGTTGATTTTTTAATCACGGCTGATTATGAATTTTTACCGTTAAAATATAATTTGGCCGTATTGGCTGTTGAAAATAATCAGTTTGTATTTTCCAGCACCTCCATTGATACTGAAGAAAGCACTTTACGTTATTCATTTCGTTTTGTGCTCAAAAAATTAATGGACAATTTGAGACCTGTGATTGGTTATAATTTTGAAAAATTAAAATCTAAAGACAATTCTACAGGAGCCTCATCCAGTAAAAATAAAAACTTTCTGGTGATCGGTGTTGAAAATCGTTTTTAATAAATTATTTATGCGTTATAGAATTATCCTGATATTATTTGCTTTACTAATCAGTAGTTGTTCGTCAA
>JABHHM010000078.1 GCA_018671575.1 Methylococcales bacterium
AAAGTCAGCAGATACTCTAAATAGTTTGCAATAATCTTCATCATGTTCTGAAAACAGATAGTGTAGTTCTCTGTCGCCTATTAAGACGACTTTGATTGATAATGGAATGGATTCAGGGTCAAGTGTCACGGTACTATTATAGCTGTACATTTTTTCCAGTGACTCAATGCGAATTTTTTGAGTTTTTAAGGCTCTTTTCAGGCTTTCCCATGAAAAATCATGCATCATCAGCTTGTCTGCATCCAATATGAGATAACCACCATTGGCTTTATGCAATGCGCCTGGCTTTATTAAAAGTGAATCAGTGGTGAGTGAGCCGTATTCAGAAATATATTCTGTGTTGCCGATAATATTGATTAAGCTAGGATTGTCTTCATAAATAATGGGCGCGCCAACGGATTCAGAATGGTCTGTAATGACATTAACTTTATATTTTCTGAAAATGGGGTGGCTGGCACTTTGTGAATTAGTAAAAGATGTTTGCGGGTCATCATCTGAAGGAAGAAAATCGCTGACATTTAGCACCACATCTTCCTGAATTGTTTCAAAATACTGTAAAACTTCAGTGTAATCAGTCCATTTATCGTTTAAATCTTGAATGAGAGGGTTGATGCAAGTGACCGTGGTTTGTCTATTTAATGATTTGCTACTTTCTCTGCTGTCTCTTTGCCATTGGGAAAATTGCTGAACTTTGGATTTGAGTTCTTTTTCCAGTTTTTCTATATTTTCTGAGTATTTGTTTTGAATTTCTTTAGGCAACAGTTCAAAATTCTCATCACTGATGGTTTCGCCTTCATGAATGGGTGAAAACTGATAGCCTGTTGGTGTTCTGACGAGTTGCATGCTTTGTTTTTCAGCTTGTTTTTTTACTTTGGATAAAACTTTGTTTTGTTTGCTTTCCAATTTAAATTGGATGTCATCAATTTGTTTTTGGTAGGTTTCTGTTTCAAAGGCGGAAGGAATCATATGAATCAATTCTTCCAGTAAATGATCCATGTCAATACGCAATTTAATGGCTTTACCTGGTGGTAATTCTAATGCGATGGGTTGTTGAGGGTTTTTAAAATTATGTATATAGCACCAGTCATTGGGAATTTGTTTGTCCTGAGCGAGTTCAGATATGAATCGGTCAACCACCGTGTGTTTACCTGTACCTGATGCACCTAAAACGTAGAGGTTGTATCCTGTGTGTCCAATTCCCATGGAAAAATGAAGTGCTTCAATGGCTCTTGATTGTCCCAGGACACCTTCAAAGTCATCGATTTCGGCGGTCGTGGTGAATTGAATTGATTGTGGTAGGGTGCTGGGTTGTAATTCTTTGGCGGAAAGTAATTTGATGGTCATATATGATTTTTTGGAGAAAATGAAAAAATGTATTGTAACAACTCTATTAGTAGATGTGAAATTAGTAGATGTGAAATAATGTGTTGAGTTTAGAAAAAAATAAAATTGTTGAGTTTAGAAAAAAATAAAATTAAAAATAAAATTGTTGAGTTTAGAACAAAATAAAATTATTTTCTAAAGTTTTTAAAAACGTATCCGATAAACAATTTGTCATTAATAAAATATTTTAAAAAAAATGTAAATATTTTCTAAAGTTTTAAAAATAGCTGCCGATAAGCAGATTATAGACGGTAAATTTAATCAATCAGGAGTATGGAAAATGGCAATTGACGCAACTGGAGCTAGGGCAACTATCTTACGTAGTCTTAATACTGAGAGTAAAGTCAAACCTGCTGAAACCAGTAAAACGAATGATGCTAAACCAAGTTCAGCACCAGGTCAGGCAAGTCAAACCAAAGAAGCGAGTGAAAATGTTAGTTTAACGGGAATGGCACAGAAACTTCAGTCTATCGAAGATAATCTTTCTGAAATTCCAGTGGTTGATGATGATAAAGTCAGCAGTTTACGTGAGCAAATTAGCAATGGTACCTATCAAATTAATGCTGAAAGAATTGCTGATAAAATGATTGATTTTGATGCTTTGTTTTAGGTATCGGTCGAACCTTTAAATATTTGCAAGTTTTTGGCGAAGTGTTTAAAGGTTTTGTTGTGCATGATAAAAAGTAGCCTTATTTTTCTGTTTAATTAAATTTATGAGTCATTAATTGATAATCTCTTACTTTATTTTTAGCAGAAGCTAAATGACTCAAAAATCATTTCAAATTTCCCCCTGTCCCTGTATTTATGCTATCTTATTAAAGTATAAAGCTGAGTTGAGTGGCTCGTCTGCTCGAACGAAACTTATCTCCTTGTGGGATAAATACATCTTGTTGTGCCTATAAAAATAAAAAAATTCAACATTTTTGAAAATAATTGAATTATTTTCTAAAGTTTTAGATTTCCTGGCCGTTAACTAAGTTGTAGCAGGTAAAATCAATAAATTTAGGAGCAGTACAATGGCAATTGATGCAACTGGCGCAAGAGCAAATATCTTAAGCACTTTAAATAATAACAATAAAGTGAAGCCATCTGAAACAAGTAAGGCTGGAGAGGTAAAACCCAATCCAGAATCTAGCAAGCCAAGTGAAAGTAGTGATGTTAAGGAAAATGTCAGCTTAACTGGAATGGCTCAACGATTAAAAACTTTGGAAGATTCTTTGTTGGATATTCCTGTAGTAGATGATGATCGAGTGAGCAGTTTGAAAGAGCAAATAAGTAATGGTAGTTACCAGATTAATGCCGAAAGAATTGCAGATAAAATGATTGATTTAGAATCTATGTTTTAAGTAAAAAATGGACTTAAAACTGATGTGTCATTGATAAATTAAGCACAAGATTGCCAGCTTTGTTTAATTGATATGATCAGCAAATTGAAGTGTGTCTATTATATAGATGCGCAACGATTTAGCTGATTTTTTGCGTTAAGGGAATAATTTGATGGTTTCCCTAGGAGGCTGTCCGAGAACTCAGATTTTCGTCAAATCAAGGCATAAAATTGTCGAAAAAGCGCAGTTTACATGTGTAAATGAGCATTTTGAGACCATTTTTAACGCAGAGTTGGCGGAAAGATGAGTTTTCGGACAGCCTCCTAAGGAATGGGAAACTATTTTGTGCCCGTTCTAATTGTCCAATTCAGACGGCTTCACTTCATCCTTTACAGACTTGATTTCAATTTCAGTTTCCAGCGTGGGGGAGATTATTTCTATTTTATCTGTGTTTTCAATATCGATGGCTGTAATCAAAATAAATAATCCAATCATCGGATGATCAATGTAGTGTAATCTTTTGCTTCTCATTTTTCGATGTTGTTTTAATGGATATTCTTGTACGATTTCTTCTGTAATGGTCGTTGTTACTGGTGTTGCCGATATTGTTTCAGGTTCATTGTGGAGCTTATTTTCGGCGACGGGTGTTGTTGTTTGTGTGCTTGCTGGAAAATTAGTGTTTGGAGTCAATGACGAGGTTGGGGTGATATCCTCTATTTCACGAGTGATTTGTTTGAGTTGTCGAAATATGATTTCAGTGTCTATATGCAAATAACGCATGACACTGACTTTAATTCGACCCTCTAATGGAGTGAAAATGATGGGTTCTGTCGTGTCAGTGACCTCCAATCCATCTTCGTCAGTTGAAACAGTGAGGTCTGTTTCGTTGTGTTCCAAGGCGGTGTTTGGTTCTTGTTCCTGTTTTTCTTCGTCTGTTTCAGTCGTTTTTATTTCAAGGGGGATGATATTGATCCACTGAGATTGATTGGTTGGATAAAGGGGTTGTTGCCATGCGTAATGCAGCAAAGGTTTGTATCGTCTGTTTGATTTTAGCCGATTATAAACATCGTTTAGTTTTAATTGATCAGATGATTCAATGAGCTCAAATGGTCTGATGTTAATCAATTGGGTTTGATTGGCAGATTCATTTTTATTGGTTAGCTTGTTATTTGTCGTATTTGTCGTATTTGTCGTATTTGTCGTATTTGTTTCAATTGCTGTCTCATTTGACGCTTCGAATTTATGGTACAGTGCAATGTCTTTACTGTAGTCAATGGTTAATAAAGGTTCTTCTGGCCAGTATTCAGTATCTTCACTGATTTTAAGGTTTTGGAATAATATAATTTCAATTTCAAACCATCGCTCTTTTACTTTGTTTGATTCAGTTGCAATGTTTTGAATGTCTGCTGTTGCGTTAAAATGTAACAAAAGCAAAATAAACCCAATAAATTTTTGGCGTGATATCATATTTTTTGATTTACCGTTGCAATAAAAGTTCTAATACAAGTTTGCTACCTAAATAAGCAATCATTAGTGCTGTAAAGCCGCTGATGGTCCATCTAACAGCGATTTTCCCTCTCCAGCCAAACTTCATGTGGCCGAATAAAAAAACACTAAAAATTAGCCAAGCTAATATTGAAATAATTGTTTTATGGACAACATGCTGAGTAAACATGTTATCCAAAAATATAAATCCTGTTACTAAAGAGGCTGTTAATAGTAAAAAGCCAATTTTTATCAATTTTATGAGTATGATTTCCATGTCTTTTAATGGTGGGAATTGTCGAATAATTCCTCCAGGATGTTTGTTTTTTAGTAGTCTATTTTGAATGGATAACAAAATTGCCTGAGCGGCGGCCAGTGTTAATAAACTGTATGCTAACATTGATGCCAGTATGTGGGTTGTAAGTTGCCAGGAAGTAGAAACAATGTGCTGGCCTGGGAAAGTAACGGCTAAAAAAATTGCAACAGAGGTAAATGGTAATATGAAAATTCCCAAGTTTTCTATCGGGTGTTGTAAATAGGTAATCAAAAATACCAATATGGCCGTACTTGATAATAAAGACAGCGCATTAAGTAAATTAAGGTTAAGCCCTTGTTCAGTCAATAATGCCTGAGACAAAATGAGATTGTGCAGTAAAAAGCCAAAAGCAATTAATGCAAATACTTTATATTTTGAAAAATTTAAAAACCATTCTTTTTTTAATAATTGTAAAATGATGCTAAAAAAAGACAGTAGATAACAAGTGATTGATAATGAGCCTAAAATAATTGGATTCATAAGCAAGGTTATATTTTTTGTAAAGCATCAAGAAAATGTAAAGAATAATTACGTTCTAGTATATTGTTTATTGTAAATACAGTAAAATCAAATATAAAATATTTATCCTAAATAAATTAGTTGAATTTACTGCGAACGTCCAATGTGCTGAATCTTCAAGACTTTTCGAAATGTTTTAACTCACCTGTAGAGTGACTACAGGAGTCGTCAAAATACCCGAAAAGTCTTAAATATTCAGCATCTTGAGCATTCTCGCTACGATTCAACTGGTTTATTAAGGATTATCCTAAAAAATCATTTAAATTATTATAAATAATTCGGGAAGCAAAAATATGTTTGAAAATTTAACCGATCGTCTTGGCAAAGTTGTTCAAAATATAAAAGGCCAGGGACGTCTGACAGAAGATAATATCTCGGATGCTTTGCGAGAAGTTAGGAAAGCTTTGTTAGAAGCAGATGTTGCTTTACCCGTTATTAAAGACTTTATTGAGCAAGTCAAGCAACGAGCGATTGGTGAAGATGTTTTACAAAGTTTAACCCCTGGCCAGGTTTTTGTGAAAATTGTTCATGAAGAATTAATACATGTCATGGGTGATGTTTGTGAAACACTGGATTTGGCAACCAAGCCACCCGCAGTTATTTTAATGGCTGGTTTGCAAGGTGCAGGTAAAACCACCAGTGCGGCTAAATTGGCAAAATACTTGAAAGAAAGAGAGAAAAAGCAAGTCATGGTGGCAAGTTGTGATGTTTATCGACCTGCAGCGATTGAACAATTAAAAATACTTGCCAATGAAGTCGAGGTAGATTTTTTTGAAAGTGATGCATCGCAAGATCCTGTTAAAATAGCCAAAAATGCAGTTAAACAGGCAAAGAAAACATTTGCGGATGTCTTAATTATTGATACGGCAGGGCGTCTGCATATTGATGACGATATGATGGGTGAGATTAAAAAATTACACTCTGTCACCAAGCCTGTGGAAACATTATTTGTTGTTGATAGCATGACAGGGCAGGATGCCGCCAATACCGCCAAGGCATTCCATGAAGCATTACCATTAACTGGGGTTGTTTTGACTAAGGCTGATGGTGATGCAAGAGGTGGTGCGGCATTATCCATTAGAAATATTACGGGCAAGCCGATTAAGTTTGTGGGTGTTGGAGAACAAATATCAGCTTTAGAACCTTTTTACCCTGATCGTGTAGCATCTCGTATCCTGGGTATGGGTGATGTACTGAGTCTGGTGGAAGAGGTTGAGCGCAAAGTTGACCAGCAACAAGCTGAAAAACTTGCGAAAAAATTGAGTAAAGGAAAAGGCTTTGATCTTGTTGATTTTAAAGAACAATTGTTGCAAATCTCTAATTTAGGCGGTGTTAATAGCTTGATGGATAAGTTGCCAGGTATGGCTCAAGTGCCACAAAAAGTTAAAGACCAGGTGGATGATAAGGAAATGAATAAACTGGTTGCCATCATCAATTCCATGACCATTAAAGAACGGAAGTTTCCAGGAATTATCAAAGGATCACGTAAAAAACGCATTGCAAATGGTTCGGGAACTCAAGTTCAGGATGTTAATCGATTATTAAAGCAATTTAATCAGATGCAAAAAGTCATGAAAAAAATGGGTAAAGGTGGCGGAATGAAAAAAATGATGCGAGGAATGCAAGGACGATTTCCTCAAGGAATGCCATTTTAATAGCCAAAATAGATATGAATTATTTATTTAGAACCACGGAATGATCATTCAATGAGTCTACGTGTTTATCAGTGTTCATCCGTGGTTTTAAAATATGATGTTACTTTTTTCGAAGGTCATTATGTTCCATGACCATCCCTTGCCATTATTTATTTTCTCCTTGATAGAGTTATAAAATCCATGACACTAAGAGCCAGTATTTTAATCGTATTATTTTTTATTGGATTAATTCCACTCATTGTGATGGTTTTTATTGAGTTGCCGTCAGTGGTTGAAAAATATGAAAAAGCAGCCCAGTTAGATGCCTTGCAACAATTGCAAAATAAGTTTTTAGAAAAAAAACAAATTGTTGAAAGTCTCAAATCCTCGGTTCATGTCCTTTCTATATTGCCTGCACCCAAAGAAATACTGGGTTTAAAAGGAAAAACATCATTATCTAAGAAAAATGCAAGTGTCAGATTGTCTAAATTAGTTAATCAGTGGTTTGCCAATAAGAAAGATGTGATCAGGATGGAAATTGTTGATCTGAATGGTTCTGTTCAATTGAGTTTACAACGAGGGAAAAATGGTGAGTTATTACCTGTTAATCTTGAACATACACGTTTTTTAAAGAATCAATCATTATTTTCATTGGGCATAAGTACAGATGAAATAAAGGTTTACATTAAAGTTTCCCAACAATCTAAAAATGAGATCAGTGACTCTGCTTTTAGTATTAAATGGTTACATTTTGTCAGTGTTATTTTTTCTCACCAAGGTAAACCTCTGGGATTGATTGTTGTTGATGTTGAAGCTGTTAGCTTTTTAGAGTCAATGCATGCAAGCTATTGGATAACAAATGATGGTCATTATATAAAAAAACCTGTCACAAAAAAACAAGTGATTAATGTATTCAAAGGTGTCCCAAAACTGAAGCAATCAGTCATCGCAGGTAAACCCGTTGTTATTAAAGGCAATGATAATCAAGTGGTTGCCTGGATGCCTTTATTTATTGACGGTACCAATCCTTCGTCAATTTGGGTTGGGGATATTGTTAATCAACATAAAATAGATACTTGGATTAGTTCCTTACGAACCAATGTTGTTTTGGTTACTCTTATTCTGGCAATTATCATTCTTTTTGTTGCCCATTTTATTGCTGTTAGGGTTGACTCAATCAAACAACAATTGATGAAAGGTGTTGAATCTATTTTGCACAATCAATCTTATCGGTTTACTTGGAAGTCCCCTCGCGAACTAAAAGAATTATCAACTGAACTTAATTCATTATCAGTCAGATATACCCGTATTTGCCATGAAAGAAAAGAATCCGATAATTTAATAGGTGTCGAAAAAGAACGGGCGAAGATTGTTTTTAGATCGATTACCGATGGTATTATTATTGTTGATGCACAAAGTCGAATTGAGTATATCAATCCCGTTGCTGAAAAATATTTGGGCTGTATTGGTGAAAAATATGAAGGAAAATACCTTTCTGAATTGTTGCAGTGGATAGATTCCAGTGATAGTGGAAAAACCAAAGAACTGGTTGATTATGCGATAGATCAAGGTGAAACACGTCAGTTCAATGCAGAATTGAGATACTCTTACTTGAATAATGAGATAAAGACAACTAACTTGTCTATAACTCCTGTCTATAATCACCTAGGTGAAACTGTCAGTGTGGTGATTTTGTTTTTTCTTTAGTCAAACTTGATTCTAAATTGTATTCAATATGAAAAATAATAACCAAGCCGAACAAGAACCTTCACATTACGATATCGTCATTATAGGATCTGGTCCTGCAGGACAAAAAGCAGCTATTCAGGCTGCTAAGTTGGGGAAACGTGTTGCATTGATTGAAAAATCAGCCAAGTTGGGTGGTTCATCATTGCATACTGGTACAATTCCTTCAAAATCTTTACGGGAAACCGTTGTTAATCTTGATATGTTGTACCATCGTACACATGGTATTGAAATTTCAGTTCCGAATAATATTAAAACTGAAGAGTTAATGTTTCGAAAAAAAGTTGTAATACAGGAACAGGAAAATAGTCTTAAAAGGAACTTGTCTAAAAACAACGTAGATTTATACCAAGGGACTCCTTGTTTTGTTTCGGCCAATATTATTGAAGTGAGTACCGAAGAACTTTGTAAGGAAATATTGATTTCTGAAATATTTATCATTGCGACGGGGTCACGACCCAGTCATCCATCATGGTTTGACGCTAATATACCAGGTGTATTTGATTCTGATACGATACTAACATTAAAACGTTTGCCTACCCAGATAACGGTGATTGGATCAGGAGTCATTGGTTGTGAGTATGCTTGTATTTTTGCTAAATTGGGCATTAGAGTTCACTTGATCTCTCGTCATCAATCGATATTGCCTTTTTTAGATCAGGAAATTTCTGAGCATTTAACATTTAGGATGAGAAATCAACGAATAACCATGCGCCAAGGTGAATCGGTTGATAAAATTGAGCAACAAGACGATCATTTAATGGTTCACTTGGTGAGTGGAAATAAAGTCACTTCTCCAGTGGTGTTAGTGGCTGCGGGAAGACGATCTAATATTGAAGGACTGGGTTTAGAAAAAATTGATATTATCCCAGAAGATATGGGACGTTTATCAGTGAACGAAAATTACCAAACAAATCTTCCAAACATATATGCGGTTGGAGACGTGATTGGTTTTCCTGGTTTGGCATCAACCGCGATGATTCAAGCCAGAATTGCAGTGTTACATGCCTTTAATCAGTTGCAGTCAGAAAAAATGCCAACACGTTTACCGATAGGAATATGGACCATTCCTGCGATTGCTATGATCGGAGAAACTGAGGCAAATTTAATAGAAAAGAAAGTGTCTTATGAAATTGGTATTGCTCATTTTAGAGAAGTGGTTAGAGCACATATTATGGGGTATCAAGAAGGAATTCTTAAGTTATTGTTTTGTCCAACTTCGTTGAAAGTATTAGGGGTTCATATTATTGGGCCACAAGCTGCAGAATTAATACATTTGGGGCAATCAGTGATGCATTTTAATGGAGATATTAAATATTTTTTAAATTCTGCATTTAACTATCCGACACTAGACGAAGCTTATCAAATTGCCGCATTTAATGGTCTGAATCGTCTGGGTTTGTCAATTGAATCATAGGAATTGTAATGAAAATCAGTTTGGAATTATTGTTGGCCTGTCTGGCTTTTTTTGTATCATTCAATGTAACAGCTATTGAGCCTGATTGGACGACTTATAATCAGTTGCTTAAAGATTATGTGAAGGTGGGAGTGACGGATGACATTCCATTAAATACAGTTAATTATTCTGAAATGCATCGAGATAAGCGTTTTAAACAAGTTGTTAAGCAATTGGAATTTTACGATGTATCACAATTAGACAATAAAAATGAACGTTTATCCTTTTATATCAATGCTTATAATATTTTTGCTTTAAAAATGGTCATTGATCATTGGGAAGTTAAGAGTATTAAAAACATAGGGAGCTTTTTTAGCCCTGTATGGAAAAAACCAGTAGGAAAACTGAATGGTAAAATGGTTTCGTTACACCATGTTGAGCATGAAGTATTGAGAAAAATGGATGACCCAAGAATTCATCTGGCGATTGTTTGTGCATCGGTGAGTTGCCCAGATTTGAGAAATGAAGCTTATGCAGCACGCCAGCTGGATCAGCAACTTGATAATCAAAGCCTGTTATTTTTGCAGAATACCAAGAAAGGATTGTTCATTAAAGGTAATACTGCCCATGTTTCAAAAATATTTGGCTGGTTTAAAAAAGACTTTAAAAAGCAGGGCGGGGTAAAGTCTTATATTAATCACTATGTTCCTTTGGCAGATAATATAGAGATTGATGCAGACATTAATTATAATTGGTTAGTCAATAAAAATTAATATTGGTCTTATATTTCCAAGCCTTTAATAATATTACGACCATTTTTTTTGGCTTTATTCATTGATTGTTTGGTTGCATCAATGAACTTTGATGGTTCGCTGTCTGGAACAGGGATTGTACTGGCAACTCCAATACTCAGTGTAACATAAGGATCTGTAGGGGATGTCTGGTGAGGGATTTTCAACTCCTGAATACTGTCTTTTAGGTTAATTGCGGTGGTAAGCGCGCCGTTATGATTGGTTTCAGGCAATAAACAAGCAAATTCTTTTCCATGGTATCTTGCCAGGCAATCAGCTGGGCGCATTAATGTATTTTGAAGTGTGCTGGCTATTTGTTTTAAGCATTGGTCACCTGCTAAATGTCCATAATGATCGTTATAAGCTTTAAAATGGTCAATACTCACTAATATGAGTGCAATATAGCTTCTGTTTCTGATGGTTCGTCGCCATTCTTGCTCTAAAAAATGACCAAAAGATCGATGATTGACGATACCTGTCAATCCATCTAGTGATGCCAAACTGGTTAAAATATCACCTCGTTTTTTTAATTCTAAATGATTTTTAACTCGGGCCAATACAATAGGCAGGCTGAATGGTTTGATAATGTAGTCGATAGCGCCAATGCTTAGGCCTTTTGCTTCTTCATCTTCATCATCTTTGGCGGTGACAAATATGATGGGTATATTTTGCGTTCTGGGGTCTGCTTTTAGCTGGCTACATATTTCATAGCCATTACTGTCTGGCATCATGATGTCCAATAAAATCAAATCAGGTAATTCTG
>JABHHM010000262.1 GCA_018671575.1 Methylococcales bacterium
ACTTTTTAATGATAAAAAAAGCACATCCTGCCCCACTTTATCGGTTCCCAACACATGATATTTAGTGCTCAACATAATGGCAACACAAACCAAAATAGTGATTCCAGAAAAAGTTAAAATAATGGTTCGCCAAGGCAGTTCCCCACCCTTACCAGCACAGACCTCCCCCAGCACATCTTTTTCACTCATATAACTGAGACGTATTTTAAGCACCCACATCAGTAGAAAAACAACAACACCTATAATGATAAGCGATAAAAACAATCCCATAAAAAATCTCCAAAAAATATCAGTCGACTTATCTTTAATAGGATCTTTTAAATGTGCTCCTCCGTATTTCAAACGCGGAAACTGACGACTAATCGTTCCATCAGACTGCTCAACATTTTCTTTGACAAATAAATGAGTTGCAAAAGGTGCAGAATATGTTTTTTCAACTCGATCAGACAAGGGCGTTAAAATAACATCCAACACACTTTTCACTGAAGCTGAAACAACTACTTTTTGGTTTTTATCCATTAAATTAGATTTAAAATGAATGGAATCCAAGACACCAAAAAACACATAGACCATTAAAATCAAAAAAGTCGCCATACCCACAGGACGCTTAAATACTTTCATCCATGACTGTTTGATATACGGTTTTTGCCTGGCAAACAAAACAAATAGAAAAATTGCCATGATCAATAAAAACAGTAAAGCATCTGTCCAGAAAAGCACATATTGCAGATTGAAAATAGACTGAGATATCAGCCCAATAACAATCAGTGAAATGACAATAATTAGAAAAGGTTTGAGTACGTTTTGCTGCATCATCTAACTCAGCCTGATTCTTGGGTCAACAACGGTATAGGCAATATCAGTTAGCAACAACCCGATAATGTACAAAAAAGCCCCTAAAAACACCATAGACCGTACAATTGAAAAATCCTGCTCATTGATTGCTTGAATGGTATAACTACCCAGACCAGGTATAGAAAAAAAGGCTTCCATCACCAAACTCCCCATAAATAAAGTAGGCAGGACCACAACAACACCCGTTAAAATAGGGATCAAAGCATTCCTCAACACATGCCGATAAAGTACCAACGTTTCAGAAAGACCTTTGGCACGCGCAGTTCGCACATAATCCTTTTCAATTTCCTCTAAAAATAAAGTTCTATATATTCGAGTTCCAGACCCAATACCACTAAACACACCAATTAAAACAGGTAAAATCGTAAATTTTATCGCCATCCAACCATCTTCATAACCCGAAATTGGTACCAAATGTAAAATTTTACCGAATAAATATTGTCCACCGATAATATAAAACATACTGGAAATTGAAATCAAAATAATACAAATCACAACGCCCCAGTAATCTATATAAGTTGACCTGAACAGTGCCAAAATTAATGCAAGGGTAATATTGATCATCAAACCAATCAATAAAGTCGGCAAAGCAATTAAAAAACTTGGCCACATTCGTTGCTTGATATCATAACCAATATCTCGTCCAGAATCAGAATTACCGAATCGAAACAAAAATAAGGACAAAGATTTTTCAAAAAAAATAGTTTGACTAAACTTTTCTAAACCTGAGACTTCTGAATTAAACAATAAGGGTCTATCATAACCATGATTTTGCTTCCATTTGTCAATATTTTCCTGTTTTACATGCTTCATCCCAAGATGCATTCGAGCCATATCATCAGGCGTATTGACCACAAAAAACAAGGTAAAGGTGATCAGGTTAACACCAATTAAGATGGGTATTGCGTAGAGAAATCGCCTTAAAATATAACTTAACATATCTAATTACTCTTCAACTCTCTTTTTCTGTAACTCATGATGGCGGGAATCAAAGAAAACATCAAAATGCCCAACACCAGAATAACGGGAAACCAATTAGGTTGATTCCATGAGTGACGTAATGTTTGCCGAACAACAGGGGCAATTCTTTTATACTTTAATGTATTATTTGCCATTAAATTAGGCTTGCCATTGAAATACCATTGATGATGCAAAGCAAATGACTTTGGATGATACCCCCATGCCCAGGGCGCATCTTTTCTCAAAACGTCAAGACATTGTTGAATAATTGCCAACCGCTCATCGCCATTATCCATGTTTTTCATTTTATCGAATAATTCATCAAATTCTTTACTCATATAATTTGATGCATTTTCTCCTTTAAACTTGGTTTTACTGTTACCACCGTAAAGTAAAAAAAGGAAATTTTCAGGATCAGGGTAATCGGCATTCCAACCCCAGGTAAACATTTGAATTTTACCTTCCCGCATTTTTTCTTGAAAACGATTGTAAGTGGTTGATCTGATAATTAATTGAATATTTAATTTTTTAAATTGTTTACGCATCCAGTCCAAACGAGCTTTATCTTCTGGCCCAGAACCTGTTGCATCAAAATGTAAAATCAGAGGTTTACCTGTTTTTTCACTAACGCCATTAGGATAACCCGATGCTATCAATAATTTTTTTGCTTCATCAATTGATTTTCGTTGGGGACGACCATTAACCCAGTCATAAACGACACTGTTAATACCTTTCTCACCTTCAACATAACCAAATATACCAGGAGGCAATGGGCTTTGTGCGGCTATTCCCCGACCATTACTAAAAATTGAGACATGTTCTTCATAGTCAATGGCAATAGATATTGCCTGACGTAATTTTCTTTGCTTGTCCGAATAACCACCCACTACAGAATCCAACATATTAAAACCAAAGTAATAAGTTGAACTTTTTACTGCTGTATTGAGCTCCATTCCTTTATTTTTCATTTCAGAACTTAAACCAATGTGCCCATCGGTACTGACCTTAATTGCCTGATCAAAACTGTCCGAAGAAACGCCAGAAGCATCATAATAACCTTGCAAAAATTTATTCCAATAAGGAATACTTTCTTTTTCCAAAACATAAATGGCTTTTTCAATGAAAGGCAAGCTTTTACCCGTATCGTTTAAAAAACCTCTTTTTTCATCACTTTCTTCACCTTGAAGTGGATATTTCTCACCATGAAAATTAGGATTTTTAACCAGAACCATTCGACGATTGGGATTATTTTCTGCCATCATGTAAGGTCCCGTCCCTACAGGGTACCAGTCAAGTGACAAATTCTTTTCATTCATGCCTGGCTGATTAAAAAATTGCTCAGCTTCTTTTGGCATCGCCGCAAAAAAAGACATTGCCAGCCAATAAATAAATTGAGGATATTTACCTTTGACTTTGATTTGATAGCGATAACGACCCAACAAAGTAACACCTTCAAAATCATGCTGACTCAAATCAAAAAAGAAAACCTTTTTAGCATTCTTGTCGATTTGTTTTTGATAGACCACCTTTAATTGTTTGGCATAATCCTCCAGCCCTACAATAATTTCTGTCATCATACCCAATAAAGGTGAATGAATTTTTGGATGAGCCAATCGTTTGAGTTGATACACATAATCAGCCGCCACTAATTCCCGACTTCCCTGTTGTTTAAAATCAGACAATTCAAACTTATCGTGTAAATCATTCTCGGTTAAATGATGATAAAGGTAATGACCTTGTTCATTTTTTGCAAAGGCAGGATGCGGTTGATATTTCACCCCTTTGCTAATAGTAATAGTATAAAGGCTGTAAGCAATTTCATCCGCAGGCGTTGTTTTGGGCAATGGCTGGTCATTTTTATCATAAAATGTCACTTTTGGCATTTCAGACGCTGCCAGTGGAATTAACTGATAAGGACGTTTTAGAAAATGATATTGCAAGGGAGGCTCATACACCTGCATATTGAATAAAATTTCATTGGACGAATAGGAACTGGTCGGGTCCAAATGTTTGGGCCTTGAAGAAAAAGAAGAGTATAAAATATTTTTGCTTGCATCGCCGACAGGATAAGGGTTATTCAATGGATTGTCGCCACAACCCGTTGTTAATAAGGCAATGAGAAAAAAAAGGAAAAATCGTTTAATCAATAGAAAACAACTCTTAAAATATATCTAAAACAGTGATTTTAAAGAAGAAAATATTTAAAGCAATAAATTCAACCGATTTAATTGGAAAATATAAACTCATTAAGTTCATCTGCTAAATCAGTAATATCATCATCTTCCAAAGCCAATTCAGCCAATGCATTATTATCATATTCTCTGATATCTTCACTGAAAGTATTCTCTCTAAATAAAACTTTATCAACAATTGAAGAAGATACTTTAATGGTCGCAATTAATCCTCTAATTTTTGAAGAATTAATTTGACGGCATGAGTTGACATGGTGATGATATATTGCCAAAGAGATGAATTGAGGCAACTTCCAATGATGACTCAATATAAAACCAATCACAGCATGATTTGAGCCATAACGTTTATTTTCTTCCGCCAGAACATCTACTGGATTAAGTTTTCCATATTCAATCACTTCTTTGTAGTCATCGTATTTTTTTGCCAGAAGAAGTGCACCGCAATTATGAAACAAACCAACCAAATAACCTTCATCTTTCGACACACCAACAATTGATGAAGCAATTGCCGAAGCACAAAAAGCAATGGCATTATTTTCTTCCCAGATGGATTGCAAAGCTTTATCACGTCCCTTAAACAGTTTCTCTAAAGCAGAACCAATGACCATGTTAGCAATATTTTTAGTCCCCATGATCATGACAGCTTGTTGAATGGACTCAATATTTGCCGTTAACCCAAACAATGGAGAATTAACTGTTTTCAAAACAATTCCTGCAATAACAGGGTCTTGCTCAATTAAGTTTTTGATGATATTAATATCGGCATCATTTTTATTAACCTCATCATGTATTGCGACAACAACCTCTGGTACAGAGGGTATTTTCACGCCTTTTATTGACTTATAAGCATTTCTAAGCTCTTCTTTTTCAGGGTATAATGATTTTTTCATTTAGTTCACCAAGACAAAACACAAATCTATTGACCACTATACGGCAATCGAATGTTTAAAAATATAAAATTAAGTAGATAAGGGATGATTCAAAAATAACCTTATACAATTTATGAAGAGATTTTGTTCGCAGGCAAAACAAGTCAGTGAGCATTTATTTATTGCGTGTTACCTAAGTGACCATAATTATTTTAACAATACGGAATCCATTATGCTAGAAACCATTATTTGCCAGACTCAAAAAAATACCAAAGCTTCAATCATTTGGCTACATGGACTCGGGGCTGATGGACATGATTTTGCAGGCATTGTTGAGCAATTTAATTTCACCTCATCTCAAGGTGTGCGTTTTGTTTTCCCTCATGCAGCTGAACGTCCTGTCACTATCAATAATGGCTATGTCATGAGAGCCTGGTTTGATATTCGATCACTGGACCGACTGGATAAAAACACAGATGACCAAGGCATCGAAGAATCTTGCCGACAATGTGAAGAATTAATTGCACATGAAATCAGTCAAGGCGTTGAGCCACAAAATATTTTTCTGGCAGGCTTTTCACAAGGTGGTGTCATTGCGTTAAAAACAGGCTTAAGTTATGCGAAACCACTGGGTGGCATTATTGCACTATCGACCTATTTTCCCATCCTTGAAAAATCTAACCATCAAAATCATCCTGCCAATCAAAATATTCCAATATTTATGGCGCATGGTTTATTTGATGATGTACTTAACTTTCAACTGGGTGATGTCAGCCAGAAACACCTAAAAAATGCAAACTATAAAGTTGATTGGCATTACTATGAGATGCCACACTCTGTTATTCCACAAGAAATTAATGACATTTCCAATTGGCTCAATCGGTATTTACCATAATGCCAAATATCCTATTAAAATATGCCCTGCTATTTTGTTTATTACTGACCTTTTCGGCTCAAAACCTTGCCTCAAACAATATTAAGAAAACACAACCCATGCCTAAACACAAATACACCAATCAACTCATTAAAGAAAAATCCCCCTATTTATTACAACATGCTCACAATCCCGTTAATTGGTACGCTTGGGATGAAACAGCATTAGCAGAAGCAAAAAAACAAAACAAACCTATTTTTTTATCCGTCGGTTACTCTACTTGTCACTGGTGTCATGTGATGGAACGTGAAAGTTTTGAAAATGAAGAAATAGCAGCATTTTTGAACCAACACTTCATCTCCATCAAAGTTGACAGGGAACAACGACCTGACATTGACCACATTTACATGTTATCAGTGCAACTCACCACTGGTAGTGGTGGCTGGCCAATGTCTGTATTTTTAACACCTGAGCTTAAACCTTTTTTTGGTGGCACCTATTTTCCACCAAAGCAGTTTTTATCTATTTTAAACAAAGTTAATGAGTTATACCGCGAAAAGCCACAATTGGTAACAGAGCAAGCCAATGAAATTATGGAGGTACTCCTATCCATCCTCTCCAAACAAAAAACCCAGGAAAGAATTGCCGAAACCTTACCAGAAAGTAGCTTTAACAAAATCTTATCTTACCACAATGACCTTTCTGGTGGCTTTTCTGAATCATTGAAGTTTCCACAAGAAATATGGCTACTGTGGATGCTGGACAAATATCAACGCCATGCCGACCCTACTTTATTAAAAAAAATCAAAACAACATTAGATGCCATGCAAAACGGCGGATTTTTTGACCAGATAGGTGGTGGATTCCATCGCTATTCCACTGATCCTGACTGGTTAGTCCCGCATTTCGAAAAAATGCTGTATAACCAAGCATTGTTATCAAGAGTATACACTCAAGCCTATTACCTGACCAAAAACCCAACCTATAGAGAAACAGCTTTAAGCACTCTCAATTATGTATTACAACAAATGAAACACCCAGAAGGTGCTTTTTATACAGCTGAAGATGCGGATAGCGAAGGCGAAGAAGGTACATTTTATAGCTGGTCTATTGAAGACTTTAACAACATAGTCAACGAAAAAGACAAAACCATACTCACTGAATATTTTGGCGTCATCCGAAGTGGTAATTTTGAGGGTAAAAACATCCTTCACCTGAATGACTCTAAATCAGTTTTTATTAAAAATAATCAGCTTAAAACCATCGAATTCAATCAGCTTCTCAAAGAAAACAAAAAGCGCCTGTTTCAAGCCAGACAACAAAGAATTCGTCCTAGTCGCGATGAAAAAATCATCACTTCATGGAATGCATTAATGATTTCTTCACTCTGTCATGCCTACCTAGTTTTTAAAGACAAACAGTATTTAACAGCCGCCATTGATGCCACAAAATATTTTCTTAAAATAAATCCTCAGTTTCAACACAATATCTTTCATAATAGCCCGAGCCAACCAGCTCAACTTGAAGATTATGCCTATTTTTCTCTCGCTTTTATTGATTTATACTCTGCAACTCAGGATGAAAAATGGCTCATTCAAGCCAAAACACTCACTGACAAAATGATTCATCTGTTTGCTGATAAAGACGGTGGATTTTACATGAACCTAACCACTGACATTCCCAATCAATTACGAATTAAAGACTATTCAGATGATGTTATTCCAGCAGCCAATGCGGTTGCAGCACAAGTCATGCATCAATTATTTAAAATCACAGGAAATAATCGCTTTTCTCTAAAAACGGATGAATTATTAGCAAATGCTTCTTCGGCCATTAATGAAAACCCCATTGAACATGCTTATTTGTTAAATGTACTGGAAAATATTCACCAAGGAAAAACAGGAAATATTAGAACCGTGGCTAAAGGCAATGTCACCATCAATGTGGAACAAACAAAACCACAACAGTTTCAATTTAATTTATCCATTAAAGCTGGCTGGCACATCAATAGCCACCAACCATTACAACAAAATGTCATTGCAACATCAATCAAAATTGCTGACTCTGACTTTCAGATAAATAATATTCATTACCCCAAAGCTGAAACTTTACAGCTGGCCTATAGTCCAACTAAATTATCATTATATCAAAACAACATTGTAATTAATTTTCAACTATTGGCTCTCACTAAAAGTAAGCCACTAGCCCCCATACAACTGACATTGCAAGCCTGTAATAATGAAATTTGTTTAGCGCCTGAAACATTGTCTTTTAATTTGCCGATTACGCATTAAATTTAATGTTCAAATCTGCTAACATTACAAGGAAAGATAACTATTAATTATTTGAACCACGAATAAACACAGACACTCATTGAAATGATCTGTGTTCATCCATGGCATAAAACATTTTGTTTTTTTACCTCAAAGAACACCATGTTCAAACAAACCCATCGAATCTACTGTGAGAACACCATGAATCTATTCCAATCTGGCTCGATAAAACAAAGTATTTCTATCAAAATCATTGTCCTTCTGATCAGCCTATTTATGTTCTATGATGCTTTTGCAAAAACAGTGGTCAATAAAACAGGTTCAGGCGCTATTGATTGGTCTAACGGGGTCATTTATGCCGTTGGTTATGGTCCAGTACCTGAAAATTTGAGAGGAAAAGCCAAAGGAAAACTTTTTGCCAGACGCGTTGCGATTGTTGATGCTTATCGAAATTTGGCGGAAACAACGGAGGGAGTCAAAGTAACATCAGAGACAACCGTTGTTGATTCAATGAAACGCAGTCGAGTTATTAAAACCAAAGTCAGTGCATTAATCAAAGGGGCTCAAGTCGTTTCAGAAAAATTTGCGGGTGGCATGTTCAGCGTTAAATTGGCCTTGCCTATTTCTGGACGATTCATGAAAACCATCATTCCTCGTGAAACATTTAAAAAACTGATACGAGTCAATCAATTCAGTCAAAATAGATACAATATTCCTTGGGAAAAACTGTTAAATATATTACCCATCAGTAGCGCTCATGCAGACATCAATACCATACCCGACATTGACTTTTACAATAAGACTGAACGAGAAACGGTGAAAAAGCTCATAAAATGGCTTGACCCCATGAGCAATCAAAGTGCAGGCATTGAAAAATTGAAAGCAACCGTGCAACATTACGAGCAAAAAACAGTTTATACAGGTATTATTCTGGATGCCAGCCATTTGGTCGACTTTGAAATGGCAACCGTACCAATGTTAAAAACCAATGACGGCAAATTAATTTATCCCAATCCACAAACCAGTTATGACAATGTCGTCAAACATCGTTTAGTGTCTTATGATTTTGATTTAAAAGACGCAACAGAAAACCCACGAGTTGCCTTACACCCTATGGTTATCAAAGCTGATTCTTTATATAAATCCAAATTATCGGACATTATTATTTCTGATGATGATGCAAAACTAATCAGTAGCATTGCCAGTGCCAATCAAAATTTGAATAAAGCCAGAGTCATGATTATTGTGGCGGAGTGAAAATAATGAATACATTACCACGTACATTCTCATTGTTTATTTTACTTTTTGGTTTGTTTATTTCTTCATACTCTCTCGCCACCACACCAATAACGCCAGCTCCAGACTACGAAAAAAAAATCAAAAAAGCCCTTAAATCTGAAAAACGAGTTGTCATACAAGCCCAAAAATTTATTGATGCGGGAAAATACAAACAAGCCAACCAACTACTGGCAAAAGCCGTGGTAAAATATCCAACCAAAGACTTAATCATTGCCTTACGAGGCGAAGCCTTATTTCAGTCAAAAAAAATAAATGAAGCTGAGAAATCTTTTCGACAAGCCTTGTTATTAAACCCACAAAATGAAGTTGCCAATAAATATATTGAGAAAATTCGCCAAATACAAGGTAATCAGGAAGACAAAGATCTCGCTGAATGGAAATCAATTGCCAAAGACAAAGTCGGAGATTTTTTAATTCTAGTCATCGGCATCTGGTTAGGAACCACACTTAACAGCATTGGCAAATCTTTATCCAGCTGGAGGTTTGAACGCAGAAGCAAAAAATTATTTATTAAAGGGGATTATGAAAGCTTCACCGATATCTTAGAATATCAGGTCATTGCCTTTGACCAACACGCCATTCGTACTAGCCTTGACTTTATGTTGCAGCATAAAACCATGGAAGAATGCCAGGAAATTTTTGATGAATTTGTTGACCATCAATCACATTTAGAACTATTACAACGCATGATCTCAAAACAGACAGAAAAAGCCAGCCATGTCTGAACATCAAGTCACCTTAGACCAAGCAATAAAATTAGCTCTCGACTTATTAAAAACCAAAAATTTTACTGAAACAGAAAATGTTTGCCAACAAATTTTACAGCATTCGCCGAAACAAGCCGATGCTTACCAGATACTAGGGTTAACTTACAAAAGTAGCAACCAGCTTGAAAAAGCAAAAACAGCATTAGAACAAGCCATTCAATACAATCCCAATAAATCAGAATATCATTCTAATTATGGTGTGGTACTACAAGAATTAAGCTTAATTCCTGAAGCAATAATTGCCTATCAAAAAGCCATTTGCCTCAAACCTGATTATACCATTGCATTTCACAACATGGGATTGGCATTACAAGAAAACCATCAATACGAAACTGCCAGAGCCGCCTACCGAACAGCCATTGCATTAAAACCTGATTTTGCTGAAGCTTATTATAATGTAGGATGTCTTAACCATGAATTGAGATTATTTAAAGAAGCTCGGACCGCCTATGAAAAATCAGTTGAATTAGATAATGAATATATTCCTGCACACCGTAACTTGTCCATGGTCACCTTGGCATTAGGCGATTTCAAAGTTGGCTGGAAAGAATATGAGTGGAGACTAAAAACAGAAGAACTTCGAGGCCTAGAAAAAAGTGCTAAAAAACCTCGCTGGCAAGGTGAATTTTTACACAACAAACGAATTCTGGTTCGTTGCGAACAAGGACTTGGCGATACCATTCAATTTGTACGATTTATTCCGATGATCAAACAATTTGGTGGCATTGTCATTTTTGAATGCCCCAAAGAACTCATTTGCCTGTTCAAAAATACTCAATGGATTGACAGGGTGGTTGAACGAACCAGAAAAGGTGTGCCTGCCGTTGATTTTGATCTTTATATTCCATTATTAAGTTTACCAGGTTTATTTAACGTCAATGCTGAGAACATTCCATATTATGAAGGTTATGTTTCACTCGATCAACAAGAAGTAGACATGTGGAAATCACAGTTTGGTTCACAAAAAAAACATGTTGGCATTGTCTGGTCAGGCAGTCCCAAACACCCCAAAGACTGTGACCGATCTTGTACTATTGAGCGTTTTTTAAAGTTCAAACAATTCCCCAACATCCAACTCCACAGCTTACAAATTGGAGACAGCGCTCAACAGCTTGATAAAGTCAAAAATGATATTTACATCAAACGCTACGACCATCGCATTAAAGACTTTATTCATACCGCCTCAATCATCGCCAATCTTGATTTAGTCATCACTGTAGACACCTCCGTTGCTCATTTGGCAGGTGCGATGGGCAAACCAACCTGGCTACTAATCTCTTACGTGCCTGACTGGCGATGGTTACTCGATGGTAATGATTCAATGTGGTATAAATCTGTTCGATTATTTCGTCAAACTAAACTCGATGACTGGGATTCAGTTTTTAATGAAGTTTTTGTTGCTTTTAAAGAATCAGAATTTAATTAACATTTTTTACTCCAATGAAGCATCCACTATTTCACTCAATCACCCAACCAATAGACTTGTTATGCCAAAAAATTAGTGCAACAGCATCTTGGTTAAACATAATCATCATGCTCATCATACTGCTTGACGTCATCTTTCGACGATTTTTTAATGTAGGTTCAGTTTCTTTACAGGAACTGGAATGGCATTGTTATTTGATCCTCATTTTAACGACCTGTGCTTATACTTTACAGCTTGATCAACATGTCAGAATTGATATTTTTTACAACCGATTTTCAATAAGAAGCAAAGCCTGGGTTGATAGCCTTGGTATTATTTTTTTATTACTGCCATTGTGTGGACTCATTGGCTGGTTGAGCTTAGATTTTGTTGCAAGAGCCTGGTCTTTACAAGAAGTTTCAGACGCACCTGGAGGACTTCCCATGCGCTGGCTAATCAAATCCGTCATTCCATTGGCGATGGGATTATTATTTATTCAAGGAATATCTCAACTACTAAAGAACATAGATTTATTACTGTCTAAAACCAAATCATGATCGAATTTTTCCAAGACACCCTTCCCCTATTCATGTTTCTCAGCCTAATCATTTTATTGTTTAGTGGCTTCCCCATTGCCTTTGTTTTAGGTGGAACAGGTATTTTATTTGGTTTCATTGGTATTCAACTTGATCTATTTGCATTTGCCGAATTCAACAATCTGGTTTTGAGAATTTGGGGAGGCATTGCCAGTAATTTACTATTGGTTGCCGTACCCATGTTTATTTTCATGGGCTTATTATTAGAAAAAAGTAAAATTGCCGAAGACTTGCTGATAACATTACAATATTTTTTAACCAATTTACGTGGTGGGCTTGCCATTGCCGTACTGCTAATGGGAACTATTTTTGCCGCCACCACAGGAATTATTGGTGCATCAGTTGTCATGCTGGGTGTCATGTCATTACCTGTTTTATTAAAGCAGAACTATAAAATAGAAGTTGCCGTCGGTTGTATTTGTGCATCAGGAACTTTAGGCATACTCATTCCTCCCAGTATCATGTTGGTTCTCATGGGTGAAATTCTATCCATATCCGTGGGAGAATTATTTGTTGCGGCAATCATTCCTGGATTATTATTAGCCAGTCTTTACGTCATATACCTTATTATTTTAGGCCACTTTAAACCTCAAAATATACCCAAACATGCTGACTCAATACAACAGCAATCAATCCCACCACTTAATACTCAGCAAATCATTGGCTCTTTTTTAGCACCCATCTGCCTAATACTACTGGTACTCGGCGTGATATTTTTTGGCATTGCAACACCCACAGAAGCCTCAGCAATTGGAGCTTTCGGCGCACTGACATTGGCACTCATCAAAAGAAACTTACCGCTTAAAACATTACTTTTAACCTGCCAACAATCTGCTAACACCACCGCTATGATCTTTATGATTTTTATAGGCGCCACGGTGTTCAGTTATGTTTTTCGCTCATTAGGTGGTGATGAAATCATTGAACAATTTTTTGAACAATTACCTTTTAGTAGTTGGGGAATATTATTAACCGTACTGGGAATGGTTTTTTTGCTGGGTTTTTTCTTTGACTGGATTGAAATTACTTTTATTGTTTTGCCGTTAGTTGCCCCCGTTATAGAAGGGCTTGATTTTGGAGAACATGTTGCAAATACTCACATGGTCTTGATTTGGTTTGCCTTATTGGTCGCCATTAATTTACAGACTTCTTTTTTAACCCCTCCTTTTGGCTTTGCCTTATTTTATCTAAAAGGTGTTGCACCGCCAGAAGTTACTATAAAACATTTATACAAAGGTGTTATGCCATTTGTATTGATACAGATGTTTGCGCTGGGATTGATATTGGCATTTCCTGCATTGGTAACCTGGTTGCCTGGCAAAATGTAACTTTCTTCTTTTTATTACTTTAATCACAGATTAGGGGTCATGAAATAAATAAACACCCAAAATTACGCAGGATTTTTGTTCATATTTTTTGTTACGAAAATAGGCGTATAGTCGTTCTATACAACTGTTTTTGTGGCAAAGAATATGGACAAAAAAATTACTATGCCCTTTGGGTACAAGCAAGTTGGATGTTTATTTATTGCGCATCCCCTTATCTTCTTTGTTACAAAAATAGATGTGTAGTCGCTCTATTCTGAGCTTTTATGATTGAAAATCATTTGAAGGTAAAGTGAAGATGGAGGCAAGAACGGGAAGTTGTTTCGTGCCCGTTCCAAACCATCTCTGCATCCCATCTTTGCTATGACACTTTGCCTTCCACCTTATACAACAAATCAACCACTTTACCAGACATCTCAGAAACACATTGCTGTGATTCTTCGGCGGCAATTTGGTTATTGTTCTTTTTGTGACTCATAACATCTTTGACACAATGATGCATTGTTTCATGGTGTTTTTCCAAATCCTGCATTTCGGCTAAATGACCATATGAACTCATGCCCTCACTATAAAGCCACTTACCTAACTTACAATCCCTATGCGAAACAACCTTAACCTCATTGGCATCTTTACGTCCTGAGACCACATCATTGACTACTTTTCTCCAATCCAGATGGGCTTGACGCATGACCCCAAATTCCCCTCCTGTTTGACGGAGTTTGAATTTATTCAAATCATCCATTACATTACTTGCAGTACCTGATAAGTCCATCATGGTTGCCGTAATTTCTTCTGATGCAGCGGCATTATTTTCTGCAATTTCTCTTAAATTAGCCACATTGTTATTGATATTATCCATGGTCGCTGACTGCTCTTCCATTGCCACAGCAATTTGCTGAATAACCTGTTTATTTTGACCCGTTAACTCATTGATCTCTTCCATTTCTTCCGACACTTCCTTGGCACTTTCAACAGCTATGTCTGTAAAATCAACAGATTCTGCAACCAACTGGTTTATTTCAGCCACTGATTTAGAAGCACTTTCAGCTAAATTACCCACCTCTGTTGCAACCACTGCAAAACCTTTACCTGCTTCACCTGCGCGAGCAGCTTCAATGGAAGCATTGAGTGATAACATATTGGTTTTATTAGCTATTTCACCAATCATATCAGTAATCTTGTCAATTTTTCGACTGGATTCAGAGATTTTATGCACTATATCCATCATATTTTGCATTTTATCCTGACCTAGAGAAACAGAAACAGCCATTTCTTGAATACTTTGATTGGCAAAATCAGTATTTTGACGAACATCTCCAATGGCAGTATTACTTTCATCCACCGCATTCGATAATTGTCCGATGGCATCATTTTGTGTCATTGCACCATCGGCAATTTGTGAGATGGCTGTCGAAGCTTCTGAAGTGGCATTGCTCACTTGTAAAATATTCTCTCGAATACTGGTAAATGAGACCGATAAATCATCAAAAGAAGCATTGATACGGTGTTTTAGGTTTTCCATTTCACCTGAGGCTTCGGCATCAACATAATAACTTAAATCACCTTCTGCCATGTGATCCATCACTGAACCGATACTATCAACAATGACCTTAGTTGATTCTTTGGCATCGATGATTGCCTGATAAACAGTTAACCATGCTCCAGACAAATTGGAATTAATTTTATGATCAGAATAATCAGCCGTTTTAATTTGTAGCATCATCTCTTCAAAGACAGTAATAATGGCTTTAACGGTTTGAAACGAATCAGTAATTCCTGATTGCATTTCTTCAAAATTACCACAACTAATTTCATTGATTTCTCTATCCAAGTCCCCAATAGATATTGCTTTGATAACCTCCAAACTCTCCTGAGATGCAGTATGAATAGAGTTTTGAGTATCAACCAAGCGTTTAATAATTTGGCCAAATTCATCTTCCCTCTCAAGCAGACTTTTAGAAATTTCATTACCACTTTGTATTGAATTTGTAATCTGTGTAATTTGATCAATGCCTGAGTAAATATAATTATTAAAAACCCATACAACAACACCCAATAAAATCAACATTGAGAATGCAATCAACGCCACCAATTGAAAATCCAGAGAAAACTTAAAAAACAGTAACGATAAAACAATTGCAATCACCACAATAAATGGAACAACTATTTTAGCCATCACTGATTTTTTGGTATTTAATAAAGTTGCTATATTCATTCAAGTTATCCTTAGCAATGATGAAATTGGTGAAACAGGTGAACGCTTTAATCATTTAATGGAAATGTTGCAATCATCTTTTACTTCGGTTAACAAAGTGATGGGCGCATTAAGCAAAGGCATGTTTGGTGCACGCGTAGAAGATGAATTAAATGGTGATTTAGCAACTTTACAAGCCAACGTCAATGCCTCTGCAGAAAGTGTTGAAACTACTATGATGGAGTTACACCAGGTAATGGCTGGTGTTGCATGAGGTGATATGACGGTACGAATGAGTGACAAAATTTCAGGTGCTTTAAAAGAAGACGTCAATCAATCCATGAAAAATATGCAGGCAGTAATTGATCAAATTAACAATATCATGCAAAGCCTTTCTGCTGGAGACATGTCGGGTCGAGTGGATGTTTTTACTCAAGGTGACTTTTCAACACTCAAAGAAAATATCAACGAATCATTAATTGCCTTGTCTGCAACTTTAAATAATATATTACAAGACACCAATCATATTGCCATTGCAGCCACCGAAAGTAGCAATGCAATTAACCAAATTTCAGAGGCATCTCAACATCAGGTTCAGGCTATTGAAAATATCACTGGGGCGGTTACCGATGTTAGTCATTCTATTCAGCAGGTTTCTGAATCAACTCAAATTATGACCAAATACGTTGATAAAATGGAAGTCAAAATAGAAGCCAGCCATCAAAGTGTATCATCCATGGTTAAACGAATGACCATCATTGAAAATAACAGCAAAAATATCACCTCAATCAGCAAAGATATTCGTGAAATTTCTCGCCAAACCAACATGCTATCACTCAATGCCGCCATTGAAGCTGCCCGAGCAGGAGAGCATGGCAAAGGTTTTGCTGTCGTTTCAAAAGAAGTCGGGAGTTTAGCTGAACATGTGGCTAAGCTGGTTGAAGAAATCAATATTCAAATTGAAGAATCAGAACTGAACATTACCGAAGGTGTTAAAGAAGCCAATAGTGTTAACCAGCAAATTGATCAAATTACTGATGCCAACACTGCCAGTAGCCAACAACTTGAAAGTATCAGCAGTCAAATGGATGAACAAACCAATATTGTTGAGAATTTGGTCGATAATACGATTCAATTAAAAGACCTGGCGATTAATAATGCGGCGGCTTCCGAGGAAATCAGTGCCACTGTTTCAGATTTGTCTAAAATCACTGATGATACTCGGGCAAAAATCGAGCAGTTTAAGCTTTAGTACAATTGCCACTACCTAGATTTTCTATTATGATGGTTGTTTGCTAATCAGGAAAATCACAATGTTATTAAAACTATTACGTGGTGGCTTGGGTCGACTCATAATATTAATAGACTTTATCACCCGACCACCAAAAACAAAACGCTCAGATGATGCACAAAACTTAGTTAATGAAGCAACCAAATCACTGTCATTATATCAATTTTATGCCTGTCCATTTTGTACTCGTGTTCGTCGCACGCTACATCGCTTAAACATTAATATTTCTTTAAAGGACGCAAAAAATAGTGAAAAAGATCGGTCTACGTTATTAAACGATGGAGGCCAAATTAAAGTGCCTTGTTTGCGTATTGAAGACAAGGGACAAGTTACCTGGCTCTATGAGTCTAAGGATATTATTCAGTATTTGGATAATCGGTTTGCATTAGGAGCGGTGGTTAAATAACTTTTTTAAACCTAAAACTTAGGGGATAGGCAACAAAAATTCTGCGTAATATGGGTAGTTTATTTATTGTGAGTTGCCTTATTCCTCCACTCCTTTCAACTCATCTATATAATCCATCATGTCATAAGCCAATTGTTTAACGCCCTGCTTTTGAATGGCAGATATAACATAATACCTACCTTTCCATGACAATTCCTGAAGCAATAATTCTATTGTTTCATTCAAAGTTTCTGGATCACAAAGATCTGATTTATTAAAAATAAGCCATCGCTCTTTTTTAATCAGTGAGTCACCAAATTTTTTCAATTCAAGCGTTATTTTATTATAGTCATCAATAATTTTTTCTTCGCCCTCATAAGGAGTTAAATCAACCATGTGCAATAATAAGGTTGTTCTTGAGATATGCTTGAGAAATTGAATACCCAAACCAGCACCTTCTGCTGCCCCCTCAATCAGCCCAGGAATATCAGCAATTACAAAACTTTTATAGGCTTCTGTCTGTACAACACCCAAATTGGGATACAACGTTGTAAAGGGGTAATTTGCAACTTTTGGGCGTGCCGATGAAACGACTCGAACCAAACTTGATTTTCCCGCATTAGGCAAACCGACCAAACCAACATCTGCCAATAATTTAAGCTCCAACTTAAACTCTCTACTTTCCCCTGGCTGACCATTACTGCTTTGTCTTGGCGTTCGATTGGTACTACTTTTAAAACGTGCATTACCTAAACCATGAAAACCACCTTTTGCAACCAGTAAAGCCTGTTCATGAGCCGTGATGTCACCGATTAATTCTTCTGTATCATTCTCATAAACCAGCGTTCCAACGGGTACAGGAATGTATAAGTCTTCTCCCCCTCTTCCCGTCATATTACTGCCACGCCCATCAGTCCCACTGTCGGCTTTGAATTGGCGTTTATGCCTAAAGTCAACCAACGTATTAATACCTTCATTTCCAATCAGATAGACCGCTCCACCATCGCCACCATCGCCACCGTCTGGCCCACCAAAGGGAATATATTTTTCACGTCTAAATGAAACACAACCATTTCCACCTTTACCTGCTTGAATTTTAATAGTGACTTCGTCTACAAATTTCATAACTAACCTTGGTTTTTACATCGATATAAATAAAAAAACCCCATACAAAATGTATGAGGTTTTTTATTGTAACCTAAAATAATATTGGGTTACAAAATGAATCTTAATACTCAGGAAAATTATTCTGTAGCGGCAATAACACTGATATATTTTCTATTTTTAGGGCCTTTAGTCTGAAAAACCACTTCACCATTTGCTGTTGCAAATAATGTATGGTCTTTCCCACAACCAACATTATCTCCTGGATGAAATTTTGTACCACGTTGCCTAACTAAGATGTTACCAGCCAATACCTGTTGACCACCATACCGTTTAACACCGAGTCGCTTCGATTCCGAATCACGACCATTCCTGGAACTTCCACCTGCTTTTTTATGAGCCATTATTCAATCCTTATCAATATTAATCTAACTACTGATGCCTGTAATTTCAAGCTCAGTAAAACTTTGTCTATGACCCATTTTTTTCATATGGTGTTTACGACGTCTGAATTTTAGAATATTTACTTTTTTTGCTCGACCTTGACTTTTTACTGTAGCAGATACTTTTCCACCTTCAATAAATGGTTTTCCGACCACAACATCATTTTCATTATTGATCATCAGAACCTGATCCAACTCAATGGATGCACCTTCTTCTGCATTAATTTTCTCTACACGTAGCGTATCGCCTTGTTTTACACGATATTGCTTTCCGCCGGTTTTAATCACCGCATACATATGCTTTCCTCACGCCCTGAAAATAGAACCTAAAATATAACTGAAATTTGAACGAGGTATTCTAACGACTTTCATCCAAACCTGCAAGCCTTTCATAATACATCGTTAGATATAATTATTTCAACAAATTTTTTGAGATAACCTTTTGTCCTTATAGTGCTACAATCCTGCTTGCATAGAAGCCTATTCGGTCAGAGCTGGTGCCAAAGAGGTGAAAATATATGCAAAAATGTTAAAAAAATTATGCTTGCTTTCTTACGATATACATAATTTTATTTGAATATAAACACAATCCAATTTAAACTCATCCAAATTATTACTAAAAATTAAATGTATGAATTTCAATTCCGTCAAACAATTAACCGATACCGACCTGCAAGCAGTGAACAAACTGATTCACTACAATTTAAGCTCGGATGTCGCACTGATTAATCAATTAAGCCACCATATTATTCAAAGTGGTGGTAAACGCCTACGCCCATTAATAGTTATTTTAACAGCTAAAGCACTGGGCTACCAAGGCAAGCACCACTATCAATTAGCTGCCATTATTGAATTTATTCATACCGCCACCTTATTACATGATGACGTGGTTGATGCATCATCCATGAGACGGGGTCGAGCAACCGCAAATGCTTTATGGGGCAATGAGGCGAGCGTTCTAGTCGGAGATTTTTTATACTCCAGATCATTTGAAATGATGGTTGAGATTCAGAACATGCAAGTAATGAATGTGCTGTCTACCACGACGAATAAAATTGCTGAAGGTGAAGTTTTGCAACTAATGAACTGCAATAACCCTGATACAACAGAAAAGCAGTACATGAAAGTGATCAAAAGAAAAACAGCAGAACTTTTTATGGCTGGCGCACAATTAGGCGGCATTATTGCATCAGCTTCGACAGAACAGGAAAACCACCTCAAGCAATACGGACTCAACTTAGGTATCGCTTTTCAGCTGATTGATGATGTCATGGATTACAGTGCAAATGCAGATGAAATGGGTAAAAATATCGGTGATGATCTGGCAGAAGGCAAACCAACACTTCCGCTGATTCATGCATTAAAAAATGGCAATAATGACCAACAACAAATCATAAAAAATGCCATTTTAAATGGCGACATCAATCAAATGAGTGAAATTATTCAGATCATCCAGCAAACAAAAGCAATCGATTATACTTTTGACATTGCTAAACAAGCCGTTAACACCGCCTTGGATTCGCTAAAAACACTTCCCGACACACCCTACCGAGACGCACTTATCTCGCTAACACATTATGCCATTCAACGAACACATTAAAAACCTTTGCAAAATCACTTCTGTGGTTTCAGCTTCAACTTAAAAATATAGCTCTTTTTATCCAACCAAATCCAGTTATGCCATTGATGATAACCTGGAAAAGTCACCATTACTTCATACCGCCCAGGAATCAATAACATTTTTTCTTTATAACGTGGGTAAAGATTTAACAATGATATATTAGCATCGGGCATTTCAGACTTGATAATTAAAGGCACTGGTAAACCATCCTGCACAATATAACCAACTTTGACATCACATTGCCAAATAGCCTCTTTCTTTTCACATACTTGTTTTTCAATAGTCAGACCACTGATTATTTTAGGTTTATCCTCGTAACGAGGGAAATTGCCTATTTTAGATTCAGCACTTAACTCCATATTTTCGATAGTGATAAAGAAATTATCGCGCAAATCAACCATGACTAAATTATTATGCACAAACTCTTTGGTTTTATAATTCAGCACATTCAATGATGATAATTTAAAATCTATTCCAGGCAACTCTTCGTCAACTATTTTAATTCTTTCGCGAATATAAAGTTCATCAATCGCCAACGTTGTATTAAATAGCTCCGAAACTAAATTTTTTGCCGCATGAGTGAATGCAGTAATGTAAGCCGCACGACGAGCATCGGCATGTACTTTA
>JABHHM010000077.1 GCA_018671575.1 Methylococcales bacterium
AAACTACCCATATTGCGCAGAAGTTTTGTTTGTCTTTTTTGTTACAAAAATAGGCGTGTAGTCGCTCTACATAACTATTTTTGTGGCAAAGAAGACGGACAAAAGAGCCAGTAAGATGGGTAGTTTATTTATTGCGAGTTGCCTTACGCCTAAAGTCACTGAGATTTTAAAATGCTGAAAACTA
This sequence comes from Methylococcales bacterium, assembly GCA_018671575.1. GTDB lineage: Bacteria > Pseudomonadota > Gammaproteobacteria > JABHGC01 > JABHGC01 > JABHHM01. The sequence continues at coordinate 185 of JABHHM010000077.1, forward strand.
CAACGTGTTGAGGAACGATTGCCGATATAGTTGTTTGGTAAGGCAATTAATTTTAGATCATTATGATGGCAATTTTCTGCTTAAAAAATCGTTGGAAAAATATTTAAGCAACTCAATTTCAGATTATTATTAATAAAAGGTTATATGAAACATAAACATGATATTCCTCTGGCAAAGGAATAAAACATTATATTTTAACCATATTCACAACTACCACGCATTCCACAACTTCCATTACCACATTGTGAAGCTGATTCCCCCAAATTTCTACTATTCACAACCTGCCCCCCATTAACCAATTTGGTTACAGGGCTATTCAAAGGTGTTTCTCCCGCTGATATACCAGCGATTTGGCATAATTCACCCCAGTTTTTTATAACATCACTCATTTTGTGTTTAACTTCGATCAATTCTCCGTTAGTTTCACAACGATAATCATAGGTTGGCATAGCAATTATTCCTTAGGGGATGCGCAATAAATAAACATCCAACTTGCTTGTACCCAAAGGGCATAGCAATTTTTTTGTCCGCCTTTTTTGTTGCAAAAATAGTTGTGTAGTTCGACTACACGCCTATTTTTTCGCCTCAAAGGCAAACAAAAATCCTGCGCAATTTGGACATTTATTTATTTCGCTTCCCCTAAGTAGATGATCGTAATATTTTCATCTGCTTATATTTCTTCGCCTGACATTATTTTACGTTCATCTCTGAGTAAAATTCCTTACTTTTCTCCGTACAATGACTAGTCACTGTATTGTCAAAATTTATCCTTTTGTTTTCAGCTAAATTTGCTTCCATCATTAATGGGTTCAAATTTTTGACTCTTGCTGAAAAAATAGCAAAAATTATCTTCAGTAAAAAACCTGTTTTTCTCTAACTCGCTGAAATTACAAATAAAAAACAATTCTAGTAATCGTCCTCGTGTCAATCAGGGATATCCCGTAACTGATTGAATATTAACCATATTAGGGATAATACTTCATTGAAAATGTGTCAAAAAAACGTCCAAAATATTTTTTTTTATTCGTAACTTCTAAAACTCTTATTTTCATTTATAAGACTATTCTTTAAGTCATTGATTATCAGTCTTATTATGAATTGTCAGTTTTTTCTCTTTTGTCTCTTTTATGCAATAAAACATCGCTAAGTGACTGAACTATATGGAATCTATAGGAGGGTGGTATTGACAAAAATTTATAGAGTTTCTATAGTGGGGGTAAGTGGGAAAAAATGTATAAAAGTGGAATAAAGTGGGAAAATATGTTTTTGAGTGGTTTTGTGAATTTATCTATAAAGTCAAAAAATAGAGGTCAATAGTGTTTCGAGGCGATCAACATTTGACTATAGATGCTAAAGGGCGCATGGCGATACCAACCAAGTATCGAGAGACATTGCTTGAGCGCTATGATGGCAAGTTAGTGGTGACTGCTGACCCAGAAAGTTGCTTGTTATTATTTACTTTGCAGGATTGGGAAGAATTTGAAAGAAATTTATTGAAAGCACAAAAAGAAAAACAATTGCCAAGGCTTAAAAAACTGAAACGGTTTTATATTGGGCAGGCGACAGAATTAGAAATGGATGGTAATGGTCGAATTCTATTGCCATCTACTTTAAGAAAGTTTGCGGGCTTAGATAAAAAAATAGTGATGTGTGGACAGGGTGATCGTTTTGAAATTTGGAATGAGCAAGACTGGAATGAGCAACTCAATGATGATATGGATGAGCTGAAAGATTTGGCAGCATTATTTTAAATGGAAAAATTAAAAAACCACCTTCCTGTGTTATTGAACGAAGCAGTTGATGCCTTAAATATTATTGAAGATGGCATATATATAGATGGTACATTCGGTCGAGGCGGACATTCACGAAAAATTTTAGAACAATTGGGTGAAAATGGTCGATTGATTGTCGTAGATAAAGATCCTGATGCTATTCAATCTGCACATCATCTTGCTGTTGAAGACCAACGAGTTTCTGTTATTCATGACTCGTTTGCCAATTTAGTTCCGATCATTGAGAGGCGACAGTTAACGGGGAAAGTTAATGGCATTTTGTTGGACTTGGGGGTTTCATCTCCTCAGCTCGATATGGCATCCAGGGGTTTTAGTTTCATGAATGATGGCCCGTTGGACATGAGAATGGATACTGAACATGGACAATCAGCCAGAGAATGGTTGGCTCATGTTAAAGAAAAAACATTGTCAGCTATTATCAAAAAATATGGTGAAGAAAAACACAGTAAATTGATTGCTCGTGGCATAAAAAACTATCAACTTGAAAATGAAATTAAAACAACGCTTCAACTGGCAAAAATAATTGAAGATTCAGCACCAAGAAGAGAGAAGCACAAACACCCAGCAACAAGAAGTTTTCAAGCCATTAGAATTTTTATTAATGAAGAATTAACCGATTTGGAGGCTTGTTTAAAATCAATTGTCGATTTGTTGGCAAAAAATGGGCGATTGTCGGTGATCAGTTTTCATTCATTAGAAGATCGAATCGTTAAAAGATTCATTCGCAAACAATCTAAAGGTGACCCTTATCCAGATAACTTTCCAGTCAGGCAATGTGATTTGAATCCGACCATGAAAAGTGTGGGTAAGGCCATTTTCCCAAGTGAGGAAGAAATTAAGCAAAATGTTCGGTCTCGTAGTGCCGTTTTAAGGATTGCTGAAAAGTTAAGATGAAGTTTAAATTGGGTGTGATTTTTGGTTTGGCGGGTTTAATTGTGATGTCCAGTTTGGGTTTAATTTACAACAAACATGCCAATCGACAATTGATTGCTGAATTAAGAGAATTACAAAATCAGAATGATTTATTGCATATTAAAAATGGTCAATTGCAATTAGAGTTTGGTGCATGGACAACGCACCAAATGATTGAGCAAAAAGCAAAAAATCAAATTGGGATGAAATACCCAGAAATAAATAAAATGTTTATCATAAAAAGTGAAAAAAGTCATGTGGGTTACTGAATCACATAAAGGCGAATATCAAAATTTTCCCAAACGAAAATTGAGCGTGCTTGTTGCTATGTCTTTGGTTGCTATTGTCTTAATGGCAAGATCGATTGACGTGCAAGTTATTAATAATGATCAGTTACAAAATCAGGGTGATAAACGTCACATCAGAACCTTACAAACACAAGCTTATCGAGGTAAAATAAGTGATCGATTTGGTCGTCCTTTGGCGATTAGTACACAAGTTCATTCTATCTTTATTAATCCAAGGTTGATTAGTAAAGATGCTGATTGGATCGCTGATTTAGCAGATATTTTAGATTTGAAAAAAAAGCGTATCATCAATAAAATTGAAAAAAATAAACATCGCTATTTTGCTTATATAAAAAGGTGGGTAACACCTGCGACAACGGCCAAGGTCAATGCATTAATTAAGCAACATTCAATCAAAGGATTGTCGTTATTACCAGAATATAGGCGTTTTTATCCAATGGGTGAAATGTTCGCTCAAGTCGTTGGTTTCACCAACATTGATGACAAAGGGCAAGAAGGTATTGAGTTGGCATATAATCATTATTTAAAAGGAACGCCAGGCAAGCTACAAATAAAAAGAGATGCGAAACGAGAGATTATTGAAACAATCGGTATTAAATATAAAGAAAAAATAGGCAATGACTTGGTTTTAAGTCTGGATTCTAATATACAACATTTATTGCATCGAGAATTAAAAATTGCATTTGAAAAACATAATGCTAGATCAGCTTCTGCGGTTATTTTAGATGTGAATACAGGTGAAGTGGTGGCTATGTCGAATCAACCATCATTTAACCCAAATAATAGAAGTAGTCTGAATGCAACTCAACTAAGAAATCGTGCCGTTACTGATGTTTTTGAGCCAGGTTCTACTGTTAAGCCCTTTACCGTGGCAATTGGCTTGGAATCAGGATTGTTTAATGAAAAAAGTTTAATTGATACCACTGAAGGTCGATTGAATGTAGGTAGTCATTTGGTTAAAGATATTCATGATTACGGTAAAATAAATTTAGCTACTGTTATTCGAAAGTCCAGTAATGTCGGTGCAAGTACAATTGCATTATCATTAGATTCAGAATTTTATTGGAGAACATTGTCAAATATTGGTTTTGGTGAAGTCACTCAGAGTGGTTTTCCTGGTGAAACCACAGGAAAATTATTTCATTACAAGCGATGGAGTCGATTTAAACAGGCATCAATGGCATTTGGTTATGGTTTTTCATTAACAACATTACAGTTAGCTAAAGCTTATGTGGTGCTGGCATCGGGTGGTTACAATAAACCTATTTCTTTTACCAAAGTAGAAGGTGATATTTCAGGGACCAGAGTTTTTTCAAGAAAAACCACAGAAAAAGTATTGAGAATGATGGAAGCAGTTGTCAGAGAAAAAGATGGGACTGGACAATTGGCGCAAATAAAAGGTTATCGAATTGCTGGAAAAACAGGAACAGTCCATAAATATCGGTCAGGTGGTTATGAAGAGGCGCGGTATTTGTCTTTGTTTTCAGGTGTTGTTCCTGCCAGTAATCCAAAATATGTTATGGTGACGATGGTTAATGATCCAAAATCAGGTAAGTATTACGGTGGACAAGTCGCTGCTCCCGTTTTTTCAAATGTAATGAGTAAAGTCTTGAGAATGAAAAATGTATTGCCTGATGATTTATCCAGTTTGGATATAAAAACAGCCAATAATAGTTGGACACATTAAGTTAATGAATGAAGAATTTATTTCATTTTTATCCGATATCAGCGGTGTTTCAAATATTAATAATGTGAATTTTGGTGACTTAACTTTAGACAGTAGAGAGATTATTCCAGGAGATTGTTTTATTGCTTTAAATGGGGTGAAACAACATGGTTTGACATTTTCCAGACAAGCCATAAAAAATGGAGCGAAAGCTATTGTTTATGAGGCTGAAGGTATTGAAATAAACGATTTTGTTGGTGAGACAGAAGGTGTCCTATTATTGCCTGTCTTGGGGTTAAAAGATAAGTTAGCTGAGTTAGCGAAAAAGTTTTATGGCAATCCGTCTGACAAACTTAAATTAATCGGCATAACGGGGACAAATGGAAAAACATCGTGTAGTCATTTTGCGGCTGAATGTTTAAATCAAAAATATAAATCAGCTGTCATGGGAACGATTGGAAACGGTATTGTTGGGCATTTAAAGCAGTCATCTCATACAACGTTAGATATTATTTCTATTAATAAAATGCTAAATGACTTTAGCAAAGATGATGTTAAGAATGTTGTGATGGAAGTTTCATCGCATGGCTTGGATCAGGGGCGAGTTGCAGAACTTAAATTTCAAACCGCTGTATTTACCAATTTGACGAGAGACCATTTGGACTACCATAAAACAACAGAAAATTATGCAAAATGTAAGCTGAAATTGTTTGCCATGAAAGATTTAAAAAATGCAGTTGTTAATGTAGATGATCCTTTTAGTCAAACCATTTTGGATCATTTAAATCATCAAATTAATGTGATTGTTTATGGAATCAAATGGGTTAAAACAGACAAAAATTATGTTTTTGCTCGTGATATAACATTTGAACCCAATGGGATGGTCGTTAATTTTACATCATCCTGGGGTGATGGGGTTTTCAATACAAAATTATTGGGTGATTTTAATGTCAGTAATCTTTTGGCTGTACTAGGCATATTATTTTGTTCTGGAATAACCGTAGATAAGGCCATTAATTATATACAATCAGTGAACAATGTAGCGGGTAGAATGGAAAAGTTTACGGCTAATAACTTACCAAAAGTTATAGTGGATTATGCGCATACTCCCGATGCTTTAGAAAAGGCATTAAAGACTTTAAATTCACATTGCGATGGGAAAATATGGTGTGTTTTTGGTTGTGGTGGATCAAGAGACCAAGGTAAAAGAAAAATAATGGGAGCCATTGCTGAACAAATGTGCGATCAGATTGTCCTAACAGATGATAATCCTCGAGAAGAACAATCTGAAAAAATTATAGAAGATATTTTACTGGGTATGATCAATAAGCCGATGGTAATAATTAAGCAAGATAGGCGACAAGCGATCGAATATGCTGTGACTAACGCAGATATGAATGATTTTGTTCTGGTGGCAGGTAAAGGCCATGAAAATTATCAGGAAATTAACGGAAGGCGTTTGCCTTATTCTGATAGAGAGATTGTTAGTAATCTTGGAATGCTGAATTAATGTTTAACATGACCTTATCAAAATTAGCAAAAATAGTTGATGGTTGTTTGTATGGGGATGATGAATCTTTTGAGTGTATATCATCAGATACTCGTGCGATTAAACAAGGCGATCTTTATTTGGCTATTAAGGGTGAAAGTTTTGATGGTCATCAATTTGTTGATGAGGCAAAGAAAAAAGGTGCTGTTGCCGCTATTGTTAGTCAAAAAAATGATTATTTAATGCCTATTGTTGTGGTGGATGATACCGTCATTGCTTATGGTAAGTTGGCGGCATACTGGAGACAACAATGTAAGCTTAAAGTGGTTGCATTGACGGGAAGTAATGGCAAAACGACTGTTAAAGAGATGATTGCCGCTATTTTGTCACAAAAACAGCCAACTTTATCCACTCAAGGTAATTTTAATAATGAAATTGGATTGCCTAAAACATTGATGAATTTAACAGAGAAGCATCATTTTGCAGTCATAGAAATGGGTGCGAACCATATGGGTGATATTGCTTATTTAAGTCAGATAACAAAGCCTGATATTGGGTTAATTACCAATGTGGGAAGTGCTCATCTGGAGGGGTTTGGTTCCGAGGCTGGTGTGGCAAAAACCAAAGGTGAAATAATTGATGCTTTGTCATTAAATGGCATCATGGTTTTAAATGCAGATGATAAATATTTTTCTGAGTGGAAGCAACGAGCCAATGGTAAAGAAATTATTAGTTTTGCAATGTTATCTGAGGCAGATATTTCAGTAAATCGCATTGCTGAAAAAATTGAAATAAAAAACAATCAGTTTTATCAGCAGTATGACGTTATTACGCCGATTGGTCATGTATCAATTAAGTTGTCATTGGCAGGAGCGCATAATGTGATGAATTCGTTGTCTGCCATTGCCGTTGCTATTGGCTTAGATTGTACTTTAGCAGAAATAAAGCAAGGTTTAGAATCAATAAGACCTGTTAAAGGTCGATTATGCCCAATGTTTGATGAACAAGGTGTTTGCTGGATTGATGATACTTATAATGCAAACCCAACATCGAGCCAGGCAGCATTAGATGTTTTAAGTCGATGTGATGGTGAGCGTATATTTGTTCTAGGTGATATGGCAGAATTAGGAGATGATTCTGTTAAGTTACATGAAAAAATAGGTTGTCAGGCAAAAAAACAAGGTATTCAAACGATGTTTGCCATTGGTAAGGATAGTCAATATGCGATTGAACAGTTTGGTGAAAATGGGAAACATTTTGATGTTATAAACGAACTAATTGAGTCGCTTGACAATCAATTAAAATCACCAATGACTATTTTAGTCAAAGGTTCAAGGTCACAAAAAATGGAACGTGTGATTAATTATTTTAACAAATAAAGAATAAATTTATGTTACTGGCTTTAGCTGATTATTTAACTCAATATCACAGTGGTTTTAATGTTTTCCAATATTTAACCATGCGAGGTATTTTAGCAACTCTAACCGCATTAATAATTTCATTTATTGTGGGACCCATCATGATAAAGAAATTGAGTTTTCATCAAATTGGTCAAACTGTTCGGGATGATGGACCTGAGAGTCATTTGAGTAAAGCGGGTACCCCCACCATGGGTGGCGCATTAATCTTAGTAACAATCAGTATTGCAACCTTGTTGTGGGCTGATTTATCCAATCGATATATTTGGGTTGTTTTAGCGGTTACATTGGCTTTTGGCGTAATTGGTTTTTATGATGATTATAAAAAGCTGGTGCTCAATGACTCAAAAGGCTTGATCGCCCGTTATAAATATTTTTGGCAGTCAGTGTTTGGTTTGGGTGCGGCAATATTTTTATATATGACGGCGACAATGCCAGCTGAAACACAATTATTGATTCCCTTTTTTAAAAATATTTCATTAGAAATGGGTTGGTTGTTTATACCATTAACTTATTTTGTGATTGTTGGCACAAGCAATGCTGTTAATTTGACCGATGGCTTAGATGGTTTGGCAATCATGCCGACAGTGATGGTTGGTGGTGCATTGGGGCTTTTTGCGTATGTTTCAGGGCATGCAAAATTTGCTGCTTATTTGACAATACCCTTTTTACCTGAAGTGGGTGAAGTCATTGTTTTCTGTGGTGCATTGGTTGGTGCAGGCTTGGGTTTTTTATGGTTTAACGCTTATCCCGCCCAGGTATTCATGGGGGATGTTGGAGCTTTGGCTTTGGGGGCAGCACTTGGAGTTGTTGCTGTTGTTGTCAGGCAAGAATTGGTATTGGTTATTATGGGTGGGGTATTTGTTGCTGAAACGGTATCTGTTATTTTGCAAGTTGCTTCCTTTAAATTAAGGGGTAAGAGAATTTTTAGAATGGCACCGATACACCATCATTTTGAACTAAAAGGATGGCCTGAGCCAAGAGTTATCGTGAGATTTTGGATTATTACAGTTATTCTGGTTTTGATAGGATTGGCATCATTAAAGATACGATAATGAATAATTCTATCATTTTAATTGTGGGTTTAGGGAAAACTGGATTGTCATGTTTGAAATTTTTAAGCCAATCAAGTGCTCAAATTTTGATCAATGACAGTAGAAAAAATCCACCAGGAATAGATATTGTCAAAAAAAACTATGCAGATTGTGCATTGGTTTTAGGTCAATGGGATAAAAATTATTTTGAGCGGGCAGATGAAATCGTACTAAGCCCTGGCGTATCGTTGCAAGAACCATTGGTTAAAGAGGCTATTGAGAGCGGTAAAAAAGTCTATGGTGATATTGAATTATTCGTTAATCATGTTGATAAACCTATTGTTGCAATCACTGGTTCTAATGGCAAAAGCACGGTAACAACCATGGTGGGTAAAATGGCAGAAAATGCCAATTTAAATGTAAAGGTGGGTGGTAATATTGGTGTTCCAGCACTTGATTTGTTGGGTGATGAAAAAACGGATTTATATGTACTGGAATTATCCAGTTTTCAATTAGACACTGTATTGTCATTGAGTGCTGATGTTGCGATTGTGTTGAATGTTAGTCCAGATCATATGGATCGTTACTCAGATATGCAACATTATACTGAGTCAAAGCAGAAAATTTATCAAAATGCTCGTGTCAAAGTGGTTAATAAAGACGAAATTAGAGTTGGGTTAATGGTTAAGGCTGAAGAAAATCAGGTTCGTTTTGGAATGAGCGAGCCTGGAGACAATGAATTTGGAATTCGTAAAATAACAGATAAAAGTTATTTGGCTTATGGTAATGAAAATTGGTTAAATATCAGTCAATTAGGTGTGATTGGCGAACACAATATAGCCAATTCATTGGCTGCTTTATCCATAGGGCAGTCGCTTGGCTTTTCTAAAGAGTCGATGTTGCAAACACTTAAAACATTTTCTGGATTGGCTCATCGTACTGAAATGATTAAGTATAAAAATGGAATTAAATGGATTAATGATTCTAAAGCCACAAATGTTGGAGCCAGCGTTGCCGCTATTAAGGGGTTACAGCAACCCATTATTTGGATTGCAGGTGGAGAAGCAAAAGAAGATGATTTTTCTGAACTGGTCAAAGTAGTAAAAAATAAAGTGAAACTGGCTTTATTAATGGGAAAAGATGCAAAATTAATTGCTGATTCGATACAGAAAGAGGTTCCTGTCATGCAGGTGTCATCGTTAAAAAAAGCAGTTATTGAGGCAAAAAATAATGCGACTAAAGGAGATGTGGTTTTATTGTCTCCTGCTTGTGCAAGTTTTGATCAATTTAAGAATTTTGAAGACAGAGGTTGTCAATTTAAATTGGCCGTTGAACAGGTGGCACAATGACAATTGTCTGGACAGCAGGTAGTCGGCCTCAAAGTAGCGAAGAATCTAAGTCAAATAATCCAATAAAAATGGATTATTGGTTGATCGGTGCTGTGACTATTTTGGTGGCAATGGGGCTGGTTATGGTTGCCTCTGCATCATTACATATTAATGCAAGTAATAGTTGGTATTACTTTAATCGTCAGTTGTTTTTTGTCGTCATTGGCGGTTTGTCTGGTTATGTGGTTTTTCATCTCGAACTGGATTTTTGGCGACGTAATGGTATTTTTTTATTCTTGTTTGGTTTGGTTTTGTTGGTTGTTGTTCTTATACCTGGTGTGGGAAAAGAAATTAACGGCAGTACCCGTTGGATTAGTTTGGTGGTTTTTAATATACAACCATCTGAATTGATGAAGTTATTTGTGGTGATTTATGTGGCAGGTTACTTATGTCGTCATGCGCAGGAAGTTTGTAAATCATGCGTAGGCTTTTTAAGGCCCATTGCACTGATTATTTTGACAGGAATTTTATTGATTTGTGAGCCTGACTTTGGTTCATTCGTGGTGGTGTTGACCACGGTGTTGTGTATGATGTTTTTGGCTGGAGCACAATTAAAACAATACATTGCATTTATCTTGATCGCAATGATTGCGTTGGCTTTATTGGTATACATTGAACCTTATAGATTTGAACGATTGTTGGCGTTTTTAAATCCACAAGAATCTGCAAATAAAGGTGGTTATCAATTATTGCAATCATTGATTGCATTGAGTCGAGGTGAATTATTCGGTGTGGGGTTGGGTAATAGTGTGCAGAAATTATTTTATTTGCCAGAAGCTCATACTGATTTTTTACTGGCTGTTATTGGCGAAGAACTAGGTTTGATCGGTGTTTATACCGTGATTTTATGTTATTTGATTATCCTTTTTAGATCATTTCAAATTGGTTGGAGAGCAGAGTTGCTAGAAAATCGTTTTTTTGCCTATATTGCCTACGGTTTAGGCATATTGCTGACCATTGAGGCTTTTATAAATATAGGCGTTAATATGGGTGTATTGCCAACGAAAGGCCTGGCATTGCCGTTCATGAGTTATGGTGGTAGTAGTCTGATTGTTTCTTGTGTGATGATTGCCATTATTTTGCGTATTCATCATGAGGTGATGAGTGTTAAAAAACCTAAGTCAAAAAGGAGTCGGCGTTGGGCACCTGTATTATGATCATGGCTGGTGGCACGGGAGGTCACATTTATCCCGCATTGGCTGTTGCTGAGTTATTGCAAAAAAAAGGTTGTGAAGTTTTTTGGATGGGAACTCCCAATGGGATGGAATCCACCATTATACCGAAATGTGGCATTGCAATGCATTGTGTATCTATCAGCGGATTGAGAGGAAAAGGTATTACAAGTTTGGCGATGGCTCCAATTAAGTTAGTAATTGCTTTGTCTCAAGCAGGATTGATTATACTGAAAAAAAAACCTGATGTTGTTTTAGGCATGGGAGGGTTTGTTACAGGGCCTGGTGGATTAATGAGTTGGTTTCTAAGGAAACCATTGGTTATTCATGAGCAAAATGCCATTGCGGGAATGACGAATCGTTTATTATCTAAAATAGCTAACCGAGTGTTAGAGGCTTTTCCTCGTAGTTTTGGAAAGAATGTTTCATGCCAATTAACAGGAAATCCAATCAGAGGTAATGTATTGAATGTGAGTGAGCCTGGCATACGATTAAAATCTCATTCGGGAAATTTAAGAATTTTAGTGATTGGTGGAAGTCTGGGTGCTGTTGCCATTAATCAGGTTTTACCTAAAGCATTGAAACGAATAGATGAAGCGGTTAGGCCAGAGGTTTGGCATCAGGTTGGTAAGAAAAATATTGAACAAGCTGAGCATGATTATGGTGAGTTGGCGGTGTCTGCAAAAGTTGTCCCATTCATAGAAAATATGGGTGAAGCTTATGAATGGGCGGACATTGTGTTGTGTCGAGCTGGCGCACTAACCATTGCTGAAATCATGAGCGTGGGTATAGCTTCAATATTGGTGCCATATCCCTATGCTGTTGATGATCATCAATCTAAAAATGCAAGTTTTTTACTTGAAAAGAAGGCAGCAATATTGTTGCCACAAGATCAATTGGATGAAGTAAAGTTGGCAGATAATTTTATGTATTTTGAAAATAATCGACAGGAGTTGTTGGAAATGGCGGAATCGGCAAAATCTTGCGGTATTAAAAACTCAGCTGAACAAGTTGCTGATATTTGCATGGGTGTGCTCCAATGAGGCAAGATCAGCACATTGTGAAAATTGTTGATAGTATCATGGATAGAAGTCGTAATGTCCATATGATCGGTATTGGCGGTTCTGGTATGGGTGGAATTGCTGAGGTATTACACAATTTGGAATATAATGTCAGCGGTAGTGATTTGAATGATAATGCGGTTACTGAGCGACTTTCCTCCTTGGGTATCAAAATAACCAAAGGTCATTTTAAAGAATCTATAGAAAATTGCGATGTTGTCGTTATATCTAGTGCAGTTAATAATGAAAATCCAGAGGTGATGGCTGCCAGAGAACAAAAAATACCCGTTATTCCACGAGCAGAGATGTTGGCAGAGTTGATGCGTTTTCGATATGGTATTGCGGTTGCAGGAACTCATGGAAAAACCACAACAACCAGCTTAGTCGCTAGTTTATTGGCAGAAGCAAAATTAGATCCAACTTATGTTATTGGTGGTTTATTAAATAGTTCTGGTAGCCATTCAAAGTTGGGGACAGGGCATTATTTGGTCGCAGAGGCAGATGAAAGTGATGCTTCATTTTTATACTTACAACCAATGATGTCGATTGTTACCAATATTGATATGGATCATATGGGAACATACGGTGGTGATTTTAATAAGCTAAAAGAAACTTTTATTGAATTCATACATCATTTACCTTTTTATGGGTTGGCAGTTTTATGCAATGAGGATGAAAATATTCGAGCCTTATTACCGCAATTGTCAAAACCGTATATAACCTATGGTCTCGATTCATCTGCTGATATATGGGCGCATGATATTGATCAAAATGGTGTGGAAACTCATTTTAGTGTTTCCAGAAAAAATAAAAGTAACTGGTTGCGGGTTACGTTGAATATGCCAGGTGTTCATAATGTGTTGAATGCATTATCTGCCATAGCTATTGCTGCAGAGTTAAATGTATCTGATGAATCGATATTATCGGCACTAAAATACTTTCAAGGTATCGGTCGTCGATTTCAGACTCAAGGTGATTGTGAAATTAATTCAAAAAAAGTAATGTTTATTGATGATTATGGGCATCATCCCAGAGAAATCGATGCTACAATATTAGCAGTAAGGGAAGGCTGGCCAGATAGACGATTGGTTTTGGTTTTTCAGCCACACCGATACAGCCGAACCAGAGACCTTTTTGAAGATTTTGTGAATGTTTTATCAAAAACAGATGTTTTATTGTTAACAGAGGTTTTTGCTGCTGGAGAAGATCCCGTAATTACTGCAGATGGTCGTTCTTTAAGTCGGTCTATTCGAAATCGTGCAGAAATAGATCCGATTTTTGTAGAATCTTTGGAAAATGTGCCTAAAATATTAGCAGGTGTCATTCAGAATGATGATATTATTTTGACCATGGGTGCTGGAAGTATCGGCTCATTGTCAATAGATTTGAAAAATAAAATTTTAAAAATAGAAAAATAGAAAAATAGAAAAATAGAAAAATAAAAACTAAAAAACTAACGGCTCATAGAAGTCAGTTATATAAAAATGAAAATTAGTACCAAAGGAGATTTACTGTACAGCGAACCGATGTCTCGTCATACAACTTGGCGTGTGGGCGGTCCTGCCGAATATTATTATCAACCTGCTGATTCTGATGATCTGGTCAATTTTTTAACTGACTTGGATTCAACTGTTCCCTTATTTTTGCTGGGATTGGGTAGTAATTTGCTGGTTAGAGATGGCGGTATTGACGGAGTTGTCATCGCTACAGCTGGTCGATTGAATGATTTTAAGTTGTTGACAGAAAATTTAATTAGAGTTGAAGTCGGTGTGCCATGTGCCATTGTTGCAAGAAAAACAGTCAATATGAATTTATCGGGTGCTGAATTTTTGGCTGGAATTCCTGGAACAATGGGTGGTGCTTTAGCGATGAATGCAGGAGCCTTTGGCGGTGAAACTTGGAGCATTGTTGAATGTGTTGAGACAATAGATCGAAAGGGTCGAATTCGTTGTCGAAATAAGGATGATTTTGAAATTGGTTATCGGTTTGTTCATGGTGCCAATGAAGAATGGTTTTTAGCCGCACATTTGAGATTAAGCAAAAATCAATCAGGCCTGGGGAAAGTTGAAATTAAAGAATTATTAAAAAAACGAAGTCTTTCACAACCCACAAAATGGCCAAGTTGTGGATCAGTTTTTAAAAACCCTGAAAATCATTTTGCTGCAAAATTAATTGAAGAATCAGGTTTAAAAGGTAAAAAAATTGGGGGTGCCCAAGTTTCTGAAAAACATGCAAATTTTATAATAAATTTAGGTGACGCAAAGGCGTCAGACATTGAAGCATTAATGAACGACATAATCGAAACAGTGAATGAAAAATTTAACATTAAATTACAGTCAGAAGTCCATGTCATTGGTAAGTTGTTGGATGACCCTAAATGAACATTAAAAAAAATAAACAATTTGGTAAAGTGGCTGTTTTATTGGGTGGATCATCATCTGAACGAGAAATTTCATTAAAAAGTGGCCAAGCTGTTTTTAATGCATTAATTAGGCAAGGTGTCGATGCTGTTTCAATCGATGTGGATGATCATATATTGCAGTCTCTGCAAACTGAGCATTATGATTGTGCTTTTATTGTGTTGCATGGTGCAGGCGGAGAAGATGGTGTTATTCAAGGTGCATTGGAAACCATCAAGCTACCTTATACTGGAACAGGTGTCATGGGTTCTGCCTTGGCAATGGATAAAATAAAAACCAAGCAAATTTGGCAAAGTTGTAATTTACCTACTCCATCTTATGTTGTGGTACAGCATAAAGCTGATTTGCTTGATGTGCCCAAAAAATTAAATTGGCCAGTGATTGTTAAGCCCGTGACAGGTGGTTCAAGCATCGGCATGGCAAAAGTTGAAAGTGAGGTCGAGTTGATGGTTGCCTGGGAAAATGCCAGGCAATATGATTCGGTAGTTTTGGTTGAGCAGTGGATTGTTGGTAAAGAATACACCATATCAATTTTGGATAATAATGCATTGCCAGTTATCAAACTGAAAACCCCAAATGAGTTTTATGATTATGAGGCAAAATACGCATCAGAAACAACTCAGTATGAATGTCCTTGTGGCTTAACTGAAGATCAAGAATTTGCAGTTAAAGCCATTGCGCTTCAGGCATTTAATGTACTGGATTGCAAAGATTGGGGGAGAGTTGATGTGATGGTGGATGATTATAATAAGTTGTGGCTGTTGGAGGTTAATACCGTTCCAGGAATGACTGATCATAGTTTGGTGCCTATGGCTGCTAAAGCTGATGGTATGGGATTTGATGAGTTGGTGTTGAAAATATTAGATTTATCTGTGCATTGAAGTAGGTATGAAATTCTTAAGTAAATTTTTAATGTTGATTGGAATATCTGTTGCGGTTATCTACGCTGTTTTTTCATCAATGGATCCAAAGGCATTTCCTATAAGCCATATTATTATCAATGAAGAGGTTAAAAATGTATCTTCGGCAATGATAGAAGATGCAATTAAAGATGAATTGAATGTTGGTTTTTTTAAAATTGAATTGGATCGAGTTAGCCAGAAAATTTTGAGTTTACCGTGGGTAAATCAGGTAAAGGTGAAAAAAATTTGGCCATCATCAATAAAAATTACCATTGTGGAGCAGATAGCGGTTGCTCGTTGGAGTGAACAATTTATTATCGATCAAGACGGAAAGTTGTTTTCACCGATTGTTTTGTCAGATAAGCAATTATTGCCTCTGTTTTTGGGTGGTAAAAAGGATATTAAAAAAATGATTTCAATTTATGGGTTGCTTGATAAGTCAATTGAAAAAATGGGTGTATCAATTACCTCTTTGATGTTTAAGAATAATCTTTGGTCACTGGTTTTGAGTAATGATATTAATGTTATCTTGGGTAAAAAAGATATTGCGTTTCGATTCAAAAGGTTTTCAGAATTATTTAAAAATCAATTAAATAAACAGGAGCGTAAAATCGATCAAATTGATTTGCGCTACTCTAATGGTTTCGCAGTGAAATGGAAGCAAGCTCAGCAGATGATGTATTTGGAAGGTAATGTTTAATGACTAAGAGACAGGATAGTAAATATATCGTCAGTTTAGATATTGGTACTTCAAAAGTTGTTGCAACGGTTGCCGAAATTAATGATGAAGGTGAGGTTGAAATTATTGGTATTGGTTCGCATCCTGCTCGTGGTATGAAAAAGGGTGTGGTCGTTAATATTGATTCTACTGTTCAATCTATTAAACGTGCCGTTGAAGAAGCTGAATTGATGGCTGGTTGTGAAATACAGTCAGTGTATACAGGTATTGCTGGGAGTCATATTAGAAGTTTAAATTCTCATGGAATAGTTGCGATCAAAGATAAAGAAGTTGGGCCAGACGATGTGTCGAGAGTTATTGATGCGGCAAAAGCAGTGGCCATTCCTGCGGATCAAAAGATTTTACATATTTTACCCCAAGAATTTTTAATCGATAATCAAGAAGGTATTCGTGAGCCTATTGGAATGTCTGGTGTTCGTCTTGAGGCAAAAGTTCATATTGTAACAGGTGCAGTCAGTGCGGCTCAAAATATTATTAAATGTGTTGGTTTGTGTAATTTGGATGTTGATGATGTGATTCTTGAGCAATTGGCATCAAGCTATGCGGTGTTAACAGAAGATGAAAAAGAGTTGGGTGTTTGTCTGGTTGATATTGGTGGTGGAACAACGGATATCGCTATTTTTACTGAGGGTGCAATAAGGCATACTGCTGTGATTCCCATTGCAGGAGATCAAGTGACCAATGATATAGCGGTAACATTAAGAACGCCAACGCATCATGCAGAAAAGATTAAAATAAAATATGGCTGTGCATTAACTCAATTGGCAGGCGATGAAGAATTTATTGAGGTTCCTAGTATTGGGCAGCGTCCTTCCAGGCGTTTGTCTCGACATACGTTGGTGGAAGTAGTTGAACCACGCTATGAAGAATTGTTTTTATTGATACAGGAAGAGTTAAGGCGTAGTGGTTTTGAGGAAATAATTGCCGCTGGTGTTGTTTTAACGGGTGGCAGTTCAAAAATGGAAGGCTTGATTGATTTGGCAGAAGAAGTTTTTCACATGCCTGTTCGTTTGGGTGATCCAAAATATGTTTCGGGATTAACCGATGTCATCAGTAATCCTATCTATGCAACAGCTGTTGGTTTGTTATTGTTTGGTTCGGATCAAGAAGCAATGTCGCATGAGCATATTGAAATAAATGGATTTAAAGGTATTTGGGAAAGAATGAAAAGTTGGTTTCACGGGAATTTTTAACCTAAATCAAATGATCATTTGATTGTTCGGTTTGGGTTTAAGTTTAGGGAGAATCTCAAAAGGGAGAGATTTAATCTTCACGGATGTTAATAAATAATAATAACAATAATAATTTTAAAATTTTAATAAAATAGTAATCACAGAGGAGTTTTATTATGTTTCAATTGATGGATGCATGTCCAGAAAGCGCAAATATTAAAGTAATGGGTGTTGGTGGCGGTGGTGGTAATGCTGTTAAGCACATGATGAATGCAAATATTGGCGGGGTCGATTTTATTTGCGCTAATACCGATGCGCAAGCATTAAAAAATCTAGAAGATTGTACCGTTTTGCAATTGGGTACAGATATTACCAAGGGTTTGGGAGCAGGTGCAAATCCTGAAATTGGTAGAAAATCGGCGATGGAAGATCGTGAAAGAATTAAAGAAATTCTGGACGGTGCGGACATGGTTTTTATTACTGCTGGAATGGGTGGCGGAACAGGAACAGGTGCGGCTCCCGTGGTTGCTCAAGTTGCCAAAGAAATGAATATATTGACGGTTGCTGTCGTGACAAAGCCTTTTCCTTTTGAAGGTGCCAAGCGCATGAAATTGGCTGAAGAAGGTATTAAAGAATTGTCGCAATCTGTTGATTCATTAATTACCATTCCAAATGAAAAGTTGCTGACTGTTTTAGGTAAAAACCTAAGTTTGTTAGATGCTTTTAGTTCTGCTAACGATGTTTTATTTGGTGCAGTTCGTGGTATTGCTGAATTAATTACCTGTCATGGTTTAATCAATGTGGATTTCGCGGATGTTAGCACTGTAATGCGTGAAATGGGCTTGGCAATGATGGGAACTGGTGTTGGTAAAGGGGATGAGCGGGCTAGAGAAGCTGCTGAGTCAGCTATTCATAGTCCATTATTAGAAGATCTTAGTCTGGTCGGTGCAAGAGGCGTATTGGTTAATATTACTGCGGGATTAGATTTGTCAATCAGTGAATTTGAGGAAGTGGGTAATATTATTCGAGATATCGCTTCAAATGATGCCACCATTGTTGTCGGTACGGTTATTGATAATGAAATGGATGGAGAGATGAGGGTGACTGTTGTTGCAACGGGCTTGGGTGCTGAAGAAATTGCTCAAATTGAAGAGGAAATTAAGCCAGAAGTTCATCTTGTGTCTGATAACCAACAAATTCATCATGCAGCACCAATAAAGGCTGTGGCTAATGGTGATATTTCTTATGATCAATATGATGTGCCTGCTTCCATTAGAAATAAATCAAAAATATCTGCCGCTGGAGATGTTGTTCAGTCAAATGATGAAAAATGGATTGATATTCCAGCCTTTCTGAGACGACAGGCAGATTAGTTTCTATTATTTCGTTGCTGTATAAAAAGGGGTGGTCGTTATTGTCATCCCTTATTTTTTTATCTCTTCAGATACTCTTCACTATATAAATAAGTATAAAAAAACTTTTTAATGAGAAATTCATCACAGATTTCCTTGACAAAAAGTCAGATGATGTTTCAATTACTAAGGAATGGTGGTTTTTTCATTTGAGCAAACAACAACAAATAATTATAATAAAAACACAATAAAACATAAAAACAACAAAAAATTTAAAAATGTTGCTTTTTGTCTATTCTATTGCTATAGTGTTATTAAATAGAGACAAAAAACACTTTTGGGGATAGATCGGGGGATTGGGTTATGATAATGCAGAGAACTTTACGCAATGTTATTCGTGCTACTGGTGTTGGTTTGCATACGGGAGATAAGGTTTATCTAACGTTGCGTCCTGCTGCTGCGAATACGGGGATAGTTTTCCGACGGGTAGATTTAGATGAGCCGACTCTTATTCATGCCATCGCTGAAAATGTTAGTGATACTCGTTTATCTACCACATTATCAGAATCAGGTACAAAAGTTTCAACTGTTGAGCATTTGTTGTCTGCTTTTGCAGGGCTTGGTATTGATAATGCTTATATCGATCTTAGTTCACCTGAAGTGCCTATAATGGACGGCAGTTCTGGTCCATTTGTTTTTTTAATACAATCAGCGGGTGTTGTTGAGCAAAAAGCACCTAAAAAATTCATTAGAATTAAAAAACCAATTATTGTTAAAGAAGACGATAAGTGGGCAAAATTTGAACCATTCGATGGTTTTAAAGTAACTTTTGAAATCAATTTTGATCATCCAGCATTTAAAAATGCTTCACAAAAATCAACCATAGATTTTTCTTCGACCTCATTTGTTAAAGAAGTTAGTCGTGCAAGAACTTTTGGTTTTATGAACGATATTGAATATTTGAGACAACATAATTTGGCATTAGGTGGTAGTTTAGATAATGCGGTTGTTGTTGATGAATTTCAAGTGTTGAATGAAGATGGTCTTAGATATGAAGATGAATTTGTTAAGCATAAGATTTTAGATGCAATTGGTGATTTGTATTTATTGGGTCATAGTTTAATAGGACATTTTTCTGGGTTTAAATCGGGACATTCTCTGAATAATCGTTTGTTGAGAGCTTTGGCGGCCGATAGAACTGCTTGGGAAGAGGTTACTTTTGAAGACAATGAACGTGCACCTATTTCATACATGAAGCCTATTCCTGCAACTGCTGGATAAATTATTAGTCACGTGTGTTCAGTTTAGTTTGTGTTTGAGGTTCTAAAGACGAACTGAAGTGAATGCAGGTTGTCTAAGTTATTTCATACACGTTACTTAGTGCCATAGAAATCTATTTTTTTGTTGCTATGGCGATTTACAGGTTTATTTTGGTACTTCTTTTTTCGATTTGTATTAAAGCATGAGTTGTCTTATTTATCTGGTTTGTGATTATTAGATAATTTGGTTAACGCACTTCTAAGTTGTTCGTCATCAATGTTTTCTGCCGCATTTTTAAGTAATGTGGATACATCGTCTGTCATTAATAGTTTATCTGGTTTGGGTTTGTCCCTTTGCTTAGGATTGTAGCTAATTACTTTAATCCGAATGCTTTTAATTTCTTTGTAGTTGGTTTTGTTAAGTGATTCAATCAGCATCGGCGTGTAATAACGGATTTTGTTACACCAGGCAGAATTTTTTGTGTATAGTGTCATTGAATTATTGTTCTGAGGAACAGCTCCAAGGCAATGCTGTTGAATCGATTTAGGTAAGAATGATTTAATGGTATTCAATAGTCTGAGTTGTATTTTTGCTACTTCAATAGTTGAATGCAATGATTTGTTGTTATTTTGAATAATAGAATTAAGTGATTTAGGTTTTTTCATAGTTAGGTGATTTTAATGCAAATAATATTTTTTACAAGATTATGTAAAGGTGGTCGAGGTGTTAATTTATGCCAGCCTTTATTTATTTTGTTGGGGGTATCTTTTTTTATTGCGACATTGGCAGGGTCAAATTATCTGGGGCGCCAGTCTGGTTACCATGCAGTGACAGAAGTCCATGATAAAAAAATTCTTAAAAACATCAGTCAACTTAAAGCAGAACTAATTAAACAAAAATTAATTGTTGAAGCGACAAAATTAACCGCTCAATCTAATATAGATGCTTTGACTAAAAAAACAGCTATCTTGCAAGCACATGTTTTTCGTTTAAATGCCTTGGGAAAAAGATTGGTTAGCCTATCAAATATGCTTGATGGAGAATTCGATTTTGAAAATATGCCTGCATTGGGAGGACCGATAGAAAATTCAGTTTTGGTTTCAGAGCAAAATTTAGGTGTACTTGATCATGATTTGGATAAAATTATTGATGAAATTAAAGAAAAAGAACGTCAGTTGCTGGTGATTGAGTCAATATTGCAAAATAAACATTTAGGTAATGAATTTTATCCAACAGGTTCACCAGTTAAAGAGGGTTGGGTTTCTTCATCTTATGGAATGAGAATTGATCCAATTAATGGCAAAAAAGCACATCATAAGGGTATGGATTTTGCGGGTAAAAAAGGAATAGATGTAATGACGGTTGCTGCAGGCGTCGTTACTTGGGAAGGCCCTCGTTACGGTTATGGTAATATGGTAGAAATTAGTCATGGTAATTATCTGGTTACTCGATATGGGCATAATAGTAAAAATTTGGTTGTGGTAGGACAGAAGGTTAAAAAAGGACAAGTCATCGCGTTGTTAGGTTCAACAGGGCGCTCAACAGGGCCTCATGTGCATTTTGAGATATTAAAAAATGGACGGGCAATTAATCCGAAAAAGTATGTGAATTTAAAGGATATTTAGGAATAAGGGGAAGCGAAATAAATAAATGTCCAAATTGTGCAGGATTTTTGTTCGCCTTTGAGGCGCAAAAATAGGCGTATAGTCGAACTATACAACTATTTTTGCAACAAAAAAGGCGGACAAAAAAACAAGCTAGTTGGATGTTTATTTATTGCGCATCCCCTAAGCACGAAATAGCAGGAAATTATTTCGTGTCCATCCCTTGCGCCCATTCCTAATAAAACTCTAAGGGGCGATTCAAATTTAACCTTTACATTAATTCGACCTTTTGCCCATGGGCTTTGTTACTCAAACAGTTGTATAAGTTCTACTGTGAGCCTGTTTTTGTACCTTATCAGTGAACAAAATTTCTTTGCAAATTGTAAAGGTTATTTTTGAATCATCCCTAATGAATATAAAAAATTGTTATCAGCCCCTTTTAGGGGCTTTTTTATTGGATTACAATAGTTCTAAATAAATTTAAAAAATCAGTTAAATCTACTGATAAAACCCAAAAACCTTAACTTAAGAGAAAAAATATGGTTGGCAAATTATTACAAAAAGTTTTCGGTAGCAGAAATGATCGTTTATTAAAGCAATACCGAAAAATCGTCACTAAAATTAATCTTTTGGAGCCACAATTAGCAGCTTTATCTGATGACGAGTTAAAAAGCCAAACACCAAAGCTTCAGGATCGTTTAAAAGATGGTGAATCAATAGAGCAGGTGTTGCCCGAAGCTTTTGCAACAGCAAGAGAAGCCAGTAAGCGAGTCATGAATATGCGCCATTTCGATGAACAGTTAATCGGTGGTATGGTATTAAATGATGGCAGAATTTCTGAAATGAAAACGGGAGAAGGTAAAACTTTAGTAGCAACTTTGGCTGCTTACCTGAATGCCTTAACTGGAAAAGGCGTTCATGTTGTTACCGTTAATGATTATTTGGCAACACGAGATTCAGAATGGATGGGGCAGTTATATGGCTTTTTAGGATTGACGACGGGTGTTATTACCACTGGCATGTCTCCCGAAGAAAAATTGTCAGCGTATAAAGCAGACATTACCTATGGAACAAACAACGAGTACGGTTTTGATTATATGCGAGATAATATGGCGTTTAGTTCTGACCAGCGAGTGATGCGAGGTCTAAATTTTGCCATTGTTGATGAAGTGGATTCAATTCTTATTGATGAAGCAAGGACTCCCTTAATCATTTCGGGGGCGACTGATGATGATCCGCAAATGTACCTAAAAATTAACAAACTTATTCCATCTTTAGAAAAGCAGGAAGAGGAAGATGGGGCTGGAGACTATAGTTTGGATGAAAAGTCCAAACAGGCATTTTTAACAGAAGATGGACATCAAAAAGTTGAAGATATGTTGTTTGAGAATGGCTTGTTGAAAGAAGGTGAAAGTCTCTATGATGCATCGAAACTATCACTAATGCACCATGTCAATGCTGGGCTGAGAGCTTATGTCTTATTTCAAAAAGATGTCGATTATATCGTGCAAAATGACGAAGTTATTATTGTTGATGAATTTACGGGTAGAACAATGCCTGGGCGACGTTGGTCAGAAGGATTGCATCAGGCGGTTGAAGCCAAAGAGGGAGTAACGATTCAAAATGAAACACAGACTTTGGCATCAATCACTTTTCAAAATTTCTTCAGATTATATAGTAAATTAGCAGGTATGACTGGTACAGCTGATACAGAAGCGCCAGAATTTCAGCAGATATACAATCTCGAGGTTGTTATTGTTCCTACTCATAGAGATATGGTACGGGATGATCGAGGTGATTTAATTTATCTGACTAAAAATGAAAAATACATGGCGATTATTGATGACATAAAAGAATGTCAGCAAAAAGGTCAGCCAGCACTGGTGGGGACAACATCGATAGAAATTTCTGAGTTTTTATCTGGAGAATTAAAAAAGTCCAAAATTAAGCATGAAGTTTTAAATGCCAAGCAACATGAAAGGGAAGCGTTTATTATTGAACAGGCTGGCGTTCCAGGTGCAGTGACTATTGCGACCAACATGGCAGGACGTGGAACGGATATTGTGCTGGGTGGAAATATTGAATCAGAAATATCGCGTAAAAACTTTGATGATAAAACCATTGAGAAAAAGCGTAGTGAATGGGCCAAAACTCATCAAACTGTACTGGATTGTGGTGGTTTACATATCATAGGTACTGAGCGCCATGAATCAAGAAGAATTGATAATCAACTTCGAGGTCGTGCAGGGCGACAGGGTGATAATGGATCCAGTCGATTTTATTTGTCACTTGAAGATGATTTGATGAGAATTTTTGCTTCAGAAAAAGTGTCTGGTCTGATGCAAAAACTGGGTATGGAAGAAGGTGAAGCTATTGAGCATCCTTGGGTGACAAAAGCGATTGAAAATGCTCAGCGAAAAGTAGAAGGTCGTAACTTCGATATGAGAAAACAGCTTTTGAAATATGATGATGTGGCCAATGATCAACGCAAGTTTGTCTACAAGCGACGCAGTGATTTAATGGAGGTTGAAGATATTTCAGAAACAATTACCGAGTTGCGAACTGAAGTGACTAATCATGTCATTGATGGTTTTATTCCTCCACAGTCATTGGAGGAATCATGGGATATCAATGGTTTAAAAGATGCATTGGATCATGAATTTGGTGCACAGTTTGAAGTATCAAAATGGTTGGAAGAAGATGATTCTCTTCATGAAGAAACATTAAGGAAGCGTATTGTTGATGAGTTGACTAAATTATATCAAGAAAAAGAATCTAAAACTCGCTCTGAAATCATGAGAAATATTGAAAAGGGTATTATGTTACAAGTCTTGGATTCTCATTGGAAAGACCATTTGGCTGCCATGGATTATTTGAGGCAGGGAATTGGCTTAAGAGGTTTTGCTCAAAAAAATCCTGAACAGGAATACAAACGTGAAGGTTTCGGCATGTTTCAGGAAATGTTGTTAGCCATTGATTATGAAGTTATTACCACTTTATCCAAAGTAGAAGTACCGACTGAAGAAGATTTATTAGCAATGGAACAACAGATGTATATGAGTGAAAATATGCAGTATGAACATGCTGATATAGATGGTTTGGGTGTTGATTTTGAAAGTGAAGAACAAGGCGAGAATGATGAGTCACTAACCTATGTTCGGGAACAAAAGAAAGTAGGGCGTAATGAGCCATGTCCTTGTGGTTCAGGTAAAAAATACAAGCAATGCCACGGCAAGATAAATTGATGGATTGTTAACTATTTAGATCGCTTTAATGTGGCTTAATTTCCCCTCCTTCTAAGGAGGTAACCGAGGAAACAATATTTATTTGCTTCTGGCAGAAAATTTCTTCTGCATTTTCTACACTCCTACTTTCATGTAGGTCGTAAACTCATATTTTTTTGCCTTGAACTGAAAATAAATAGGGGCAATCTGAACAGTTACACGGATTAAAATGAAAGACAATCAAGCTTCAAAGCTTCAAAGTGTTAAAGGAATTAAGATTGGTGTTGGCTGTGCAGGCATAAAACAACATGAAAAACCCGATGTTGTCCTTTTTGAAATGAGTGAAGCTACTAAAACAGTGGCTGTTTTTACTCAAAATGCATTTTGTGCCGCCCCTGTTGTTATTTCTAAAGACCACCTTTTAAAGCAGTCACCAAGATATTTGTTAATTAATTCAGGTAATGCCAATGCTGGAACGGGACAGCAAGGTTTTGATGATGCATTATCTCTGTGTCAGGATGTAGCAAAAATAGCTGATGTATCCACAGAGTCTGTTTTACCTTTTTCAACGGGGGTTATTGGTGAATTTCTTCCGCAAGAAAAAATGACCGCTGTTATTCCAGAAATTTTTCAGTCATTGAGTGAAGAGGGTTGGTCAAATGCATCTAATGCCATTATGACCACAGATACTGTTCCAAAGGCATTGTCTCGACAAATAGACATTGAAGGTGAGTTGGTAACAATAACGGGGATTGCTAAAGGTTCAGGAATGATTTGTCCAAATATGGCGACGATGTTGTCTTATGTAGCGACGGATGTGGCAATTGATAAAGTATTATTGGAAAAATGTTTTGTCGAGGTGGTAGAAAAAACATTCAATAAAATTACCGTGGATGGTGATACTTCAACCAATGATTCATGTCTATTGATGGCGACAGGTGGTGCAGACCATTATTATTTTGATGACGAAACATCAAAAAACTATGTCCAATTAAAAATGGCTTTACTCGAAGTGTTTGAATATTTAGCTGTTGCCATTATCAAAGATGGGGAGGGTGCGACAAAACTGGTTGCTATTCATGTCAATAATGGTGCAACAAAAGAAGAATGCTCATCTGTTGCTTATACCGTCGCTAATTCACCATTGGTGAAAACAGCATTGTTTGCGGGAGACCCAAATTGGGGGCGTATTTTAGCAGCTGTTGGGCGATCAGGTATTAAGATGTTTGATATTGAAAAAGTTGAAATAGACATTGGTGATATCGCATTTGTTAGAAACGGTTCTGTTGCTTCTAACTACACAGAAGAAAAGGGTCAAGCAGAATTTTCAAAAAATGAAATTGATATTTATATTCATTTGGGGCGAGGTGATGCTTCTGTTTGTGTTTGGACCTGTGATTTTTCATATGATTATGTGCGTATTAATGCAGAGTATCGAACGTAGAGGAGGCTGTCTCCGAGAACGCTATTTCTGCCAGAACTGCGTTTATCCTCAGGGGGGTATCGAAGAAAATTCGACTTTTTAATCATTTGTTCCTGCAATAGATTGAGTTTCCGATATCCATGTCGGTCAAAATACTCATTTACACAGTAAACTGCGCTTTTTTATCAAAGTTTGTCTTGTTCTGACGAAAACCTGCATTCTCGGACAGCCTTCTAGGAGGCTATCCGAGAACTCAGATTTTCGTCAAATCAAGGCATAAAATTGTCGAAAAAGCGCAGTTTACGTGTGTAAATGAGCATTTTGAGACCATTTTTAACGCAGAGTTGACGGAAAGATGAGTTTTCGGACAGTCTCCTAGGAAAATCTTATAAATTATGACTGATATTTTAGTATTAGACCAAGGCGGTCAATCAAGTCGTGCCTGTTTGTTTTCTCCAGCAGGGGAAAAAATTGCATCATCAAAAGTAGCAATTAAAACCAGGCGTTATGACAATCTGTTTGTTGAGCATGATGCTGACGAATTAATAGAATCATTGTTGCAGGCATCTCAAGATGTACTGAAGTCCTGCAGTGATGAGTGTGTGTCTGGTCTAGCAACGCAGCGTTCCAGTATTGTTTGCTGGGATACTGAAACGGGTCAGCCTTTAACGCCTGTTATTAGTTGGCAAGATCGTCGTGCTTATCAATGGATGCAACAATTTCAATCACAAAAAAAACAAATTTATCAAGCTTCAGGGCTATTTCCTACAGCTTACTATGGCGCCAGCAAAATAAAGTGGTGTTTATCCAATGTTCCTGATGTTGTCAACGCCTACCAGAATCAAACCTTGTGTTGTGGCTCATTAGCCAGTTACATTATCTTTAAACTGACCAAAGAGCGGCAATGTTTGTGTGATGCTGTTAATGCATCCAGGACATTGTTGTGTGATGTAAAATCATTGTCATGGAGTTCATATTTGCTGAAACTTTTTGGCATTGATGATCGTGTTTTGCCAAAAATTGTACCCAACCATTATTCATATGGCATATTAGCTATTGATGGATTTAATATTCCACTGACGTTAGTCACAGGAGATCAGTCCAGTGCTTTATTTGGTTTTGGTCAAATTAAAGCAAATACGTTGGCTATTAACATGGGGACGGGGGTTTTTATTCAGCGTCCGATACCAAGTTTAAAATTAAATGATGATTCTCAGTTATTAATAAGTCCTATTTTGCAGAATAATAAAAAATCATCCTATGTCATTGAAGGCACTGTGAATGGTGGTGCTTCTGCAATAGCTTCGATGGATGAATTATTGTCAATTCAACAAAGTGAGTTGGAAAAATTGACGTTTCCTGTCAATGATTCGGATAAAATTCCCTTGTTCATCAATGGTGTTGGGGGTGTTGGTTCTCCTTATTGGTTGCCGAACATAAAATCTCAGTTTATTGGTGAGGGGACTGGTCGACAAAAAATGATTGCAGTCTTAGAAAGTATTGCTTTTTTAATAAAGAAGAATATTGATAGCATGGCTGAAATCTCTGCGGTATCAGAAAAGGCGTTTATCAGTGGTGGTTTGTCGAATAATGCTTATTTGGTTGGAGCATTGATGCAATTGACGGGGTTGAGGCTCTGTCAGTCAATGGATCATGAATTAACCATTAAAGGGATTGCTTATTTAATAACAGGCAAAGAATGTTTTACTTCAATTCCAAATGAAATTCCCAGTGTTGTTAAGGATGCAGGATTGTTGCAACGTTATCATTATTGGGAAAAACAGATGGGTCTTTTGGTTGCTGAGTAGCAATATTATTTATGAGGCTGTTTGTGCCTGTTCATCCTGAAATATTTGAGGTTCTAATATTTTTAACTGATTACGACCAAAGCTATAAAGCCAGTTTCTTAATTCATAACTGTCAATAATGGTGGCTTCTAATAATAAGTCTCCGTTATCAACTACTTTCAATGTTTGGTCTTTACTTAAATAAGTTTCATGCCATTGAATAGCAACTTCTTTGGTTAATTTTATTTTGAGTTTAAATTCATCTTTATTGATGGGGGATTTAAAAGAAATATTTGGCTGTTGTTTATTTGCAACTATTGTATTCATGGCGGCATCTTCTTTTTTTATGGGCTTAAATTAAGCATAGGCTAAGAAAACTAGTGTTGCAAGAATACTTTTTAAGTAGGGTTATGTGAGACAAAAATATATCTGTTGTATATAGGGGACAATTTTGAAAAGAAGAGATTGTAATGTTCGGATTTCTCTTCTTTTACTCTATTTCCGTATGGGGGGAAGGAAATATTCATTTACGCCTGTAAACTCATGCTTTTGCCTTGAACTGAAACAAAATAGGACAACTTAACAATTACGGGTGAATAATTAATTCACCGAGGTAGTTGCAAAATTTTGTGTTGGTTATATTAATGTATATTCGGCTCCGCAATAAGGACAAGTTGCATGACCTGTTTTTTCAATGGGTAAATAAACTTTAGGGTGTGAGTCCCAAAGACTCATCTGTTTACCTGGGCAATGTAAGGGAAGGTCTGTCTTGCTAACATCATATCTTTTTTGTGCGTTGGGTGTTATTTTTTGTTGATCCATCGTTTATTTGTCCGTTTTAAATATAAGTTAACCAGTCATCATACTGATTATTTTTACCATGAACCAAATCAAAATATTGTGTTTGCAATATTTCAGTCATTGGACCTCGTTTTCCTTTTCCAATTTGACGACTATCTAGTTCTCTAACAGGGGTCACCTCTGCCGCTGAACCCGTTAGAAAAACTTCATCAGCAATATAAATTTCATCACGAGTTAGCCTTTTTTCGATAACTTTAAAGTTATTTTTATTCGCTAATTCAATGATGGTTCTTCTGGTGATTCCATCCAGTGCAGAAGTCAGGTCAGGTGTGTAAATAATATCATCACGAATAATAAATAGATTGGCTCCACTGGCTTCTGCTGCATAACCTTCGGTATCAAGTAGTAAAGCATCGTCTGCTCCACAAGATGTGGCTTCTTGTAATGCCAGCATGGAATTCATGTAATTGCCATTGGCTTTGGCTTTGCACATGGTGACATTGACGTGGTGTCGGCTGAAAGATGATGTTTTTAATCTCAGGCCTAATGATTGAACTTCTTCACCAAAATATTTTCCCCAGTTCCAAGCGGCAATAATAACATGGACTTTGAGGTTGTCAGCCCTTAAGCCTAATCCTTCTGCTCCGAAGAAGCACATGGGGCGAATATAGGCCCCTTCAAATAATTTGTTATTCTTAACCGTTTCTATTTGTGCCGTATTCAGTTCATCAGAGCCATAGGGTATTTTCATATTGAGAATATGAGCCGATAGGAACAAGCGTTTAGTGTGTTCTTGTAATCTAAAAATGGCGCAACCATGTTCTGTTTTATAGGCACGTAAGCCTTCAAAAACGCCCATTCCGTAATGCAAAGTATGAGTTAATACGTGTGTTTTTGCATCTTTCCAGGGAACAAATTCGCCATCGTACCAAATGACGCCTTCACGATCTTCCATCGACATAGTCATGACACTCTATAATGTAAGTTGTTGATTTAATTGTGTTTATAAAAATATTCTTATTGATATCAACTAAGTTTCCATCAATTTTTGCCAAATGTCTATGATATTTTGACGTAATTGTACAAATTTTTCTGCTGATACAATATTGGCTTTTTCTTCCAATGTGTTTTTATGCAATGTTGCTCTGAGCGCGCGGTAGGCTTTATCTAACTGACTTGATTCTTGTTCGGTCAGATAATTAATGGATGTCAGATGGTTTAATAAATCATGCATACTGGTCTGTTCAACAATTTCGGGGTGTTCATTTGCCGAGGCAAGAATGGCATGTTGAACAATAAATTCTATGTCAGAAATGCCGCCTTTATGTTGCTTTAAGTCAAAAATATCGTTTTGCTGTACCGCCAGCTCATTACGCATTTTTTCTCTCATATTTTTAACATCTGTTATTAACTGTTGCGGATCCCTTTTTAAGCAGAGAATGGTTTTTCTGATGTCATTGAATTGAGCCATTAATTCTGTACTGCCAGCAATAGGAGTCGCTCGAACTAAGGCTTGATGTTCCCATGTCCAAGCTTCTTTTTGTTGGTAATCTAAATAAGCATTAATATTGCTCACTAATAAGCCTGATGACCCGCTGGGGCGTAATCTCATGTGAACCTCATAGAGTATGCCTGAGGCGGTTTGGGTGTTTAATAAATGGATAACTCTTTGGCCCAGTCTGGAAAAAAATAAGCTGTTGTCAACTGATTTTGAGCCAGATGTAAACTGTTGTAGTCCGCAACCATTGTATAAAAAGACCAAATCAAGGTCTGAACTATAACTCAGTTCATTGCCACCTAATTTTCCATAAGCGATGATGATGAAGCCCGCATCAAGTGTTTTTCCGTCTTGTGTAAATTGAGGAGTCCCGTAAGCCTTAACCATATAGTTCCAGGCAATTGTTAAAATACTGTTTAAGACCACTTTTGCAATATTTGCCAGATGACGGCTGGCTAATTGAACGGGCATGACATCAGTTATTTCAGCGGCTGCAACTCGTAGCATATTGGTGTGAGCAAATTGCCTGAGAATATCCATTTGAAATTCCAGATCATCTTCATCACATGTATTGATCAGAATATCCAGTTCATTTTTTAATTCAGTTTCATTGGGAGGGCTGTAGAGTTTTTTAGGGTCTAATAATTCATCCAATAAAAGAGGGTAGCGAGAGAGAAGTTTGGTAATCCATGGACTGATGGCACTTAATTTTGTTAATTGTTCCAATACCATCGGGTTTTCAATTAATAAAGCCAGGTAAGAAGTCCGTCTGACAATTTTTTCCAGTAAATCTAAAACACGATAAAGAATGATTTCGGGTTGTTCAAAATGGGTAAGGCTGATCAATACTTTAGGCATTAATGTGTCAAGCCGAGATCTTCCCTTTTTTGACAATGCTTTAACCATACTGGATTGTTGAAATTTTTGTAAACGATACAGCACTTGTTTGGCATTACGGTATCCGTTTTGGCTTAAATGATTATAAATATCATCTTCTGGATTTAAGCCATTCCAAAGTTGACTCCAAACGGTTTCAATTTCATCATTTTTTGTCGACTGCTGAGTATCCGTAGAAATAATTTCTGAAAAAGCATCATGAACATTTTGTCGATGTTGTTGCAGTATCGTAACGAAAGTTTCCCAATCAGGAAAATTGCAGGCATAGGCCAATTGAATTTTTCCAATGTCATCTTTAGGCAGACTATGGTGCTGTTTGTCTGAGTGTGATTGAATTTTATTTTCAGCCATTCGGAGGAAATGGTAAGCTGCAATTAAGTTTTGTCCGATATCGTGGGTCAGGTAATTTTTTTCAATGAGTTTGTTAAGAATAACAAGAATTTTTCTTTCCCGAAGTTCGGGGTCTCTGCCACCACGGATCAGTTGAAAAGCTTGTCCAATGAATTCAATTTCACGAATACCGCCCAAGCCAAGTTTGATGTTGTCGGCCATATTCTTACGTTTGATTTCCTGATTAATCATGCCTTTCATTTCACGAATGGATTCAAATGCGCCATAATCAAGATAACGTCTGTAGATGAAAGGTTGTAACATTTTTAGAAAATATTCACCTTGCTGTTTATCTCCAGCAATGGCGCGAGCTTTGATCATGGCATATCTTTCCCATTCGCGGGCAACAGCGACATAATAATTTTCCATGGCATCAAAAGACATCACTAAAGGACCGCTATCACCATAAGGCCTTAATCTTGTGTCCACTCTAAAAACAAAACCATTTTGATCAATTTTGTCCAGCGATAAGGTGACCTGCTGGATGAGTCTAATAAAAAACTCCTGATTGCTTACTTCTCTACCACCTACTGTATTGCCTGTTTCGGGAAAAGCAAAAATCAGGTCGATATCTGATGAAAAATTAAGTTCATAAGCGCCCAGTTTGCCCATTGCCAGAACAACCAGTCGCTGTTCTGTGCCAGCTTCTGAGGTTGGGTTTCCCCATATTTTAGCAAGCCATTGGTGATGTTTTTCAATGGCAATATCGATACAAGCCTCAGCCAATAGGGATAAATCGTTTAAAATTTCTTCAAGTGGTGCACTGTTGTTAATATCTCTCCAGGCAATGCGAATCATTTCACGACGTCTGAATAGGCGCAATGTTTTGTCTAACTGGGCTGGATTAAGGTGGTTTGCCGTTTCAGTTTGTAGTGAATTTTGGTAGTGATTTACTTGATAGGTCTTTTTTAAGTCACCAGAATTTAACAGCTCATCAAACATTATTGGATGACGAATACAATTTTGAGCGACGAAATCACTGACGCTGAAAGTTTTAATTAATTCCAATAACCATTGTTCGTCATCAGATAGCGTTAAATTATTTTGCTTGAAAGCATTTTCAAGTTCTTGCCAATATTGCTTTGTTTTGCTTTGAAGAATGCTGGGGAGAGATTCAATAGTATTCATAAATGACTTATTTGTTTTTTGTTTTGGGCATGGTACCTATAACGTAAATTTACTAACCAAATCTTCCTGGTTTTGTGCAAGTTGAGCCAAATTAAGGCTGGCAGTAAATGTTTCTTTAGCACCATTGGCTGATTCATCAATGACGGTCACGATATTGCTGATGTTTCGGTTAATTTCTTCTGCAACCTGACTCTGAGTTTTAGAGGCATCGGCAATTTGAGTATTCATGTTGCTAATTTCATTAATTGAACTGTCTATCTGATTTAAGCATTGACTGGTGCTAGATGCTTGTTCTACCACCTGATCGGCACGAGTGATTCCTTTGTTCATAACTGTTACAGCCTGACTGGCTGCTGCTTGAAGTTTTTCAATCATACTTTGAATTTCAGCCGTAGATTCTTGAGTTCTTTGTGCCAAAGTTCGGACCTCTTCGGCAACCACGGCAAATCCTCTGCCTTGTTCACCTGCTCTGGCCGCTTCAATGGCGGCATTGAGTGCCAATAAATTGGTTTGATCCGCAATGCCTCGTATGACTTCAAGTACACCACCTATGTTTTCGCTGTCATGTGCTAGGGTAGTGATGACGTTTGATGCTTCGCTGATTTCTTCTGAAAGCGAATTGATTGCTGTCATGGTGTTGTCTGATTGTGCTTTGCCTTCTCTTGATTCCTGTTTTGCTTGAGTTGCTGCAGTCGCTGCATTATTGGCATTTCTGGCAACTTCTTGCACGGTGGCAGACATTTCATTCATTGCGGTAGCGACTTGCTCAATTTCAATTTGCTGTTGTTGAATTCCTGAGTTTGCTTGTTGAGATATTTTTGCCGTTGATTCCGCTGTGCCTAATAATTGATGACTGGATTCAGTCAGATTTTTAATGGTTAAAATGAATTGTGATAGCATGTGGTTGAATGCGAGTGCCAGTTCTCCTAACTCGTCATCAGTCATTTGTTTTGCCTGGCAAGTAAGGTCAGATTGTTTTTCAACCCGTAGCATTGAAGAATTGATGTCTTTAATTTGTTTGATGATTTTGTGACTGATTGAAAATGTCAGCATGATGATTAACGAAACAAATATTAATGTTAAAATGGCAATGCTTGATAATGAGGAAAGTGCCTGGTTTTGCAGTTGATCAATATGCTTTACTAGTTGTGTTGACAGTTGATTTTCAAAATCTTTTAATGAATTGATTCTGGCTGTTGCTGCTTTAAACCAGTCGTTAGGCTTAATC
>JABHHM010000076.1 GCA_018671575.1 Methylococcales bacterium
GAAATTATAATTAAATTGCAGACGTCCTACGGGTAACCAATGTTGCCTGGCAAAAATTGAAATATTTTTATGATCACCCAATTCACGGTAATAGGATTTCACTTGTTTGAAATAATCCGCCATCGAGGTGTCAGTATTAAATAACTGATGACTGAATACAAAAGGCAATTCTTGAAAAAAGCACCCCATTGAACGGTTAAACTGTTTAAAACGTCCTGATGAAACATCAATCATGACAAAGTCTTTTTCAGTTCGGCAATAACGACTCAATAAAATACCATATAAAGCTTTAAAATAAATTGCAGGCGTGACTTTCATGCGACGGCTGTACTTTTTCACTGCCGCCCAATGATCGTCCGCTATGACCTTAACCACTCGACATCTTTCAGGCTGTTCCACTTTGGGTGCTGGAAAATCAAGTGGCTCAATATGTTCACCCTGTTTTTGCCAGTAATCTTTAGCGGCTGTACTGTTAAAAGTTTTCTGATGATAATCGACATAGTCATTGAAATTAGCAGGTACAATGTCATTGCTTTCATTACTTTTCAAGCCAATGTACAACTTCATAATATGGTCGAAATGTAATGATGCCGACATACCATCCATGATCACATGATTAACAGCAAAGACGATAATCCAGCCCGATTGTCCATTATCAATCAGACTATATTTGACCAAATCTTGCTGGTGAATTTGCCAAGTTCTAACCGCCAAAGCGTGTAGTTTTTCTGCTTTTTCCTCTGCTGATAAATTTAATCCTTGCCAGTTCAATTGCTCAATATCAATTGGTCGAGATTTACAAACACATTGATAAGCTTCTTCTAAATAAGGTTGTTGACTGGGAATAATGTGAGTTCGTAAAACAGTTTGGCTGTTATCAAAGGTCTGTAACACCCGCTTTAAAAGAGTGATATCAACATCTTTGGGTAATTCAACCGAATAGCCCATACTGTTATAAAGATTGTCAGGATTCAGCACCATTTCAAGATACAAATCACGTTGAATACTGGTCAATGGTAAAATGGATTCATAGTCATCCGCTGAACAATCCAGTGCCTGATACAAGTCTTCCGTTTTCATCAATTGAATATCAAACAGATATCGGGTGGAATCTTCTACCAGACCCTCCAATAAATTTTGATAGTGATTAACCAATTGTTCAATGGTACTGGCATCAAATAAATCGGTATTGTATTCGACAACCCCAGTCACTGTGCCCTTTTCTTCTGTCATTATGATTGAAAAATCATATTTAGACGCATGACTTTCCACTTCCAAAGGTTGCCAGATTAAATCAGGAATTTCCAAGGAATTTAAAGGCGTATTTTGTAAAGCAAAACCGACTTGAGCAATGGGTGGATAACTGGTATTACGTTCTGGCTGAATCGCTTCAACCAATACTTCAAAGGGCAAATCCTGATGAGCATAGGCATTTAAAGCGGTTTCTTTGACTCGTGACAACAATTCATCCACGGTAATATTACTGCTGACATCGGTTCGCATGATCAAACCATTGACAAAAAAACCAATGAGGTTTTCGACTTCAGCACGATTACGTCCTGCAATGGGAATACCGACCAGAATATCCTGTTGGCCTGAATAACGGGACAACAACAGTTTGTAAGCTGACAACAATACCATGAACAAAGTACACGTTTTGTCATTGGCAAGTTGTTGAGCCGACGCCACCAATCCTGCAGACAATTCAAAACGATGATGAGCACCATTAATGGTTTGCATAGTGGGTCTGCGTCGATCTGTCGGCAGACCAAGATAAGGTGCGGCACCTTCCAGGTTTTGTCGCCAATAATCCAACTGTTTATTTAATACATCACCTTGCAACCAGTTACGTTGCCAAACAGCAAAATCGGCATATTGTACGGTTAACTCTACCAGTTGGGTTGAAATATTTTCAGAATAGGAACGATAAAGTGCAGCAATCTCACGAATTAACACACCCATTGACCAACCATCTGAAATAATATGATGCAAGGTGAACAATAAAACGTGTTCTTTGGCACTGACTTGAATGAGCTTAACCCGAAATAAAGCCCCTTCGGTCAGTTTAAATGCCAATTTGGTTTCATCAAAAGCCAGTTTAGTGACTTCCTGTTGCTTGACGGTTTCTGGTTTGACCGTCAGATCAATGACATCAAAATCCCAGTCAATGGATGCATGGATGATTTGTTGCGGCTTGTCTAAATCATCACTACCCGCTATAAAATTGGTTCTCAATGATTCATGACGATCCACCAGTGTTTCGATGGTTTGTCTTAAAATATCGGCATCTAAAGAACCAAACAAACGAATGGCGGCAGGCACATTATAAATTGCATTATCAGGATCTAATTGATCCATGAACCAAAGTCGTTCTTGAGCATAGGATAATGGCAACATCTGATTTCGATCAACTGCGATCATATCGGGAATTGAGAACTGTGTACTGACAGACACAAATTCATCAATGTGACTGGCGAATTGATGTAATACAGGTGCTTCAAACAATGATTTCAAGGGCAACTCAATATTCAACTGTTCACGGACTCGTGAAATGACTTGAGTCGCCAGCAAAGAATGCCCGCCAATTTCAAAAAAGTTGTCGTAAACACCGACTTTTTCAAGATTTAAAATACCAGCCCACATGCTGGCAATGGTTTGTTCACCATCAGTTCTTGGAGCAACAAATGATTCATCCACCAAATGATCTAAATCTGGTGCAGGTAAAGCTTTGCGGTCTATTTTACCATTCGGTGTCAATGGCCATTTTTGAAGATTGACCAAAGCAGATGGCATCATGTATTCAGGTAATTGATGACCAATTAAATCTTTCAGTGATACAAATTCAATAGGGGTTTCAGTCTTGGCAATGACATAGGCCACCAATTTGGCATCGCCGTCATCTTCTCTTACCACCACCACGGTTTCTTTAACCTCTGGTGTCGCCTGAATAACAGACTCAATTTCACCTAACTCTATTCTAAAACCACGAACCTTAACCTGAAAATCAATACGTCCGATACATTCAATATTACCATCAGGCA
>JABHHM010000075.1 GCA_018671575.1 Methylococcales bacterium
TCGCAATAAATAAACTACCCATCTTACTGGCCTTTTTGTCCGTCTCCTTTACCACAAAAACAGTTGAGTAGAATGACTACACGCCTATTTTTATGGCAAAGAAGACGAACAAAAATTCTGCGCAATATGGGTAGTTTATTTATTGCGTGCTACCTTAAGTGTCGGGAAAACATAATTTTTTATTATCTAAAATAGATATTATTTGTTTGAACCACGAATGAATTCAAAGGTTGTTCAATAAACACCTGTGTTCATCCGTGGTTCTAAAATATTTTGTTGCTTTGTCCAAAAAGCATCATGATCGTAACAATCATTATTATCTGTAACTTTCATACACGTATTGAGTCATATAACTAAATAAGGGACGATTTAAAAATAACCTTTACAGTTTGTGTAAGAAATTTTGTGTGAGTTTTTTAATAATTTTGGAGAAAAGAATGGCTCTTACGGAGTGGGACAAATCGTTATCTGTCAATATTAAACTCATGGATATTCAACATGAAAATCTATTAAATATTACCATCGACATCACACAAAGCATC
The DNA here is from genome assembly GCA_018671575.1 of Methylococcales bacterium. Taxonomy (GTDB): domain Bacteria; phylum Pseudomonadota; class Gammaproteobacteria; order JABHGC01; family JABHGC01; genus JABHHM01. The sequence goes on from JABHHM010000075.1 coordinate 543, forward strand.
CAACAAAATCAACAAGAAAAAGCATTGACACAATTTGAAAATTTATTGAATTATCTTCAGTTTCATTTTGCTGAAGAAGAAAAGCTACTTGAAAAAGAAAAATACAATGATTTTTATCATCATAAATCTCAACACTTAATTCTTATTTCAGATATCCATAGACGTTTTGAAATCATTGAAAATGGCAACGATGAATTATTTTTACTGTACATTGAAATCATTCACGAACTGCTGGTTAGCCATTCTCAAATTGAGTTTAAAAATAAAAATTTCAAAGAAGTAATTATTGTTGGTGGTGGTGCAGGTGGTGCTAGGAGGATATGACTTGTGGAAAATGGCAACCACCAAAACAAAACAATAAGAATAAGAATAAGAATAAATACATTTTAAATAAAAATATTTTTAGCAACTATACTTTCAAAATCAAATAGTATTTGAAATTTTAAACTAGGAGGAAAAATGGAAATTATATTCAGTATTGATGCAGTCATCAAAGCATTGATAGGCGGTGTTTTAATGGGAACAGCGGCAACAATCATGTTGCTGTTTAATGGTCGAATCATGGGCGTTTGTGGTATAGCTCACGGTATATTTTATTTTGAAAAAGATAATTTTCTCTGGAGAATTTGCTTTATTGGGGCCATGTTTGCTGGAGGTTTTGTTTTATTATTGTTTGGTCAAAGTAATGTTTTGGAAGGATTTTCTGCCTATGACCCTGCCTCAATAGTATCCACTCCACAACTCATTATTGCAGGTATTTTAGTTGGCTTTGGAACTTCTTTAGGGCGAGGCTGTACCACAGGACATGGTATTTGTGGCATGAGTCGTTTTGGTGTTAATTCTTTAGTCGCCACCTGTACTTTCATGTTTTCTGCTGGCATCACCGTTTATTTTGTTAAACACGTTTTTCAATAAGGATTATAATAATGTCTAAATTATTTATTGCAATTTTATGCGGCTTTTTAATGGCACTTGGTTTGGGTATTGCTGGCATGACAAAACCCAGTGTTGTCTTAGGTTTCCTTGATATTGCAGGGCAATGGAATCCCGCTTTAATGTTTGTCATGGTAGGAGCCATAGGGGTTCACACGTCATTTGGTTTTTTTGTCAGAAAACGTGAACAACCCATTTTTTCTCACAAATTTTACTGGCCAGATAATTTAAATATAGATGGTCGTTTGTTTGCAGGTGCGTCAGTTTTTGGAATTGGTTGGGGACTCAGCGGTATTTGCCCTGGCGCGGCGTATATCAATCTTGGTAGCTTGGATATTCGCATTGTCTATTTTGTTGGTGCGATGCTGGCTGGTAATTTCTTATTTCGATTATTGGATAGTTTTGTCCTCAATAAATCAACTGAATAAAGTAGTGAATTAGAACCACCAATGAACACAGATAAACACCGTTATTCATCAAACATCATCTGTGTTCATCTGTGGTTCTAAGAATTCAAAACTTCAAATCACCCTTTCATTTCCCCCATCAATAGGCACTTGAGCTCCCGTGGTTTTTGCAAATGATGAGCCACATAACTGCATTGCCAAATCAGCAACATCCTTAGACGTGACTTCGGTCTTAAGTATATTATTGGTTTTATACTCCTCGACAGATAAACCATAGTGTTTAGCACGATTATTTAGCACCTCTTCAGTCCAAATCCCCGTATCAAATACCGCATTGGGATGCAATGTATTCAGCCTAATTTGATCATTTCCCCATTCTAATGAAGCAATACGAGTCAATTGTTGTAAAGCTGCTTTTGATGCTGAATAAGCAGAAGCCCCAGGGCCTGGTGCGGGTACATTTTTAGAGCCTATCACCACCACTCGACCAGTATTGGGTGCCAGTTTTAATAAAGGAAAAGCATTTTTAAGAATATTCAAATTGGCATCCAAATTAATATCAAAAACTTGACGCCAACTGTCTAACCCAAGATCACTAATTTTACAACTATTGGGGAAAATACCAGCATTCAAAACCAACATATCCAAACCACCAAACTTCAAGGTCACTTGTTTAATGACAGACTCAATATGAGATGAATCAGTAACATCACCCACCACAGCCAAATAAGATGCCTGCTGACTCACATTAAGCACTTTTTCATCGATATCAGATCCAACAACACAAGCACCTTTAGCCAATAACGCTTCTACACAGGCTTTTCCGATACCAGAAGCAGCCCCCGTCACCCAAGCAACTTCACCCAAAAACTCAGGAGCATTACCTGATTTTTTCAATTTTGCCTGCTCCAAATCCCAATACTCAACTTCAAAAATATCCGATGGAGGCAATGCTTTATAACCACCCAATTGAGTTCCTCTTAACTGAATATCCATGGTATGGTCATAAATATCAGCACAAATATTGGCATCTTTAATAGATTTTCCAACAGTTATCAAGCCAAATTTTTTATCCAGAACAATTCTAGGAGCTGAATCTAAAATGGTTAGTTTTTGCTCTGTATTTTTTGCATTATTTGAAAAATATTGCTGATAAGCAGTGGCATAACCTGGCACATCATTACCTAACATTGGGATTCGTTTGGTTCTGATGACATGATCAGGAGTTGCGGGTCCCTGTTGAGAAATAACATCAATTTGTGGATGATTTGAAAACTTGAGTGTTTTTTCAGTCATTTGTGTTGATACGATCATTGGCTGACCAACAATGGCTGAAATATCTTTTCTCAACTTAACCAATGATGATACATCAACTGGAATATCCACCGCATCATTGCTTTGGTTTAACTCCCAAGCATTATTGTCTTTCAAAAACTCTTCTGCTTGATTAACCAAATCAATCATTCGGTCATAAGCTTGTTTAGCCGTTTCTCCAAATGAAAAAATACCATGATTCATTAACACCATACCAATGGTGCCATCATGAGCTTCTGTAGCATAAATTTCTGCACATTTTTTTGCCAAATCAAATCCAGGCATCACATAAGGAATCACTATCACTTTATCTTGATAAATGGATTTTATTTTTTCCAGTCCATTATTGGTATTGGTAATGGTAACAACTGAGTCAGCATGTGTGTGATCAACATATTTATAAGGTAGTAGTGCATGTAATATGGTTTCAACAGATGGTCCTGGGGCACTGGCATCGGTCATGTGAGTTTTTAATTCATTGACCATTTGTGGATCAGAAAGCTGATTTAATCGAGACAATTTCACCATATAGTCCAGTTGAACAGGCGAAAAACCCGCTTCTTCAATGATTTCAAGATCCCAACCACTGCCTTTAACATAAAGAATTGTCTGATCTTCTCCAACAATATTCTTTTCACTGATTTTAACCGACGTATTGCCACCACCATGCAACACCAGACGACTGTCCTGACCGAGTAATCTTGAACTATAAACTCTCAGAGCCAGGTCAGTTTTATAGTTTGATGCATCGTCATCATTCCATTTATTTTCCATGTTGTACTATTCCTAAAATTAAGGTAAAAAAAGCAAAAAACTTAAATTTTTTAAATGTTTAAAATACAGCATAACCAACTATACTTGTTTAATTGACAAGAGCTTAAATTTTAAAGAGAAAAATAACAAATGAAATTATCTATCCATAAGAAACTATCCATCATCGTATTCATTCCAGTCTTAATGATATTAATTCAGTCCATTATTGCTATATCGGAAAAATATGAAGAATATTCAATAGATAAAAACACCGCCAATATTGTTAATTTATCAATAGATATCAGCCAATTATTGCACGAGTTACAAAAAGAAAGAGGTCTTAGTGCAGGGTATATTGGATCAAAAGGCATTAATTTCAAAACACAGCTCAAAAAACAACGGCTATTGACTGATACTAAAATTCAAAATTTTCAAAATATAAACCAACTGACCAACTCACAACAAAATACGCTGTACCAAAATATTTTATCCAATATCACAAATGACATTGAACAACTATCAAAACGTCGACAAAGCATTGATCAGCTATCAATTTCACTCAAACAAGCCATCAGTTTTTACACTGAATTAAACAAAAAAATTATTCATTTTATCAGCAATACAAGCAATTTTAGTAACGATGGTCAATTAATCCAGTTCAGCACCTCATTTTCAAATTTTGTTAATGGTAAAGAATTGGCTGGTATTGAAAGAGCCGTGTTGAATTATACGTTTTCTATTAACGAATTCACTCCAATACTCAAACGAAAATTTATTGAATTGGTTCAATCGCAAAAGATATATTTCAGTGAATTTTCAAAGCAATCAAACAACCAACTCCAAAATTCATGGCAACAAATATTGAATCAATCCTCAACACAAGATGTTAACCAATATCGCACCATTGCTTTTGCA
>JABHHM010000074.1 GCA_018671575.1 Methylococcales bacterium
AAGTCCCTTGTAGGAGGATCACCGTTATGTAAATTGTATAACATATTAACGATAACTACTAGCCGACGGCAAGGGCAGAACCATGAGGGACTGTCTGGAGGAAGCCCGAGTGCAAATCTGCGAGCCGATGGACAAAAACGTCATATAAGGCTTAGTCTTGAGGCGAGTTGGCACATAACAACGAAGCCATGTGATTCAAGAGATAGAGTAAATGATGCGGTTGTGCAGAGAAAGTTTATGAAATTATCTGGGGAGATCTGTTAGGCATAGCGGTATTACCATAAGACATATACATGGTACTTGAGGATTGCCATTCACCAACGCCTTGGTCTGGTTTGCTATGAAATCAGAAGCCTGTGCCACAGGAACACAAAACCAAATAGCACCTTATGATCAGTAATACAGCACTTTATTGAGAAATCAATAAGGCGACCCGACAGAAGTCAGCAGAGGCAATATTAGCCAAATGCCCAATCTAATAGTTGGGACAGGGTGAAGAGCCGAACATTAACTACAAGGAGCGAGTCATGACTTACTTGAATTCATCACAATCTCAGAGCCGAGATGATGAGTTTCAGCGTACAGGCAAAGAACCAGCCTTACTTAACAATTTATTGGAAAAGGTATTAAGTCCCGAGAATATTCAAATTGCCTGGATGAAGGTAAGGAGTAATAAGGGCGCACCAGGTATTGATAAAATGACCATTGAAGAATTTCCTGCTTATGCAGAAATTTACTGGCAGAAAAGTATTCGTCCAGATTTACTCAATGGCATCTATCAACCGACAGCACTCAAAAGAGCCATCATCGAAAAAGATGATGGAAGTGAACGATTGCTGGCAATTCCTACCGTGTGTGATCGATTAATAATGAAAGCAATTGCACAAGTTTTATCGCCGTTATTTGAACCAGAATTTTCTGACTATAGCTTTGGGTTTAGACCTAATCGCTCACAAAAAATGGCAGTCAAACATGTACAAAATTGCATCGCAACGAAAAGACACATTGCAGTTGATGTCGATTTATCGAAATTCTTTGACCGTGTTGATCATGATTATCTCATGACAAAACTTGGCAGAAAGATCAAAGATAAAGGACTCCTTGAACTGATAGGAAAATACCTGCGTGCAGGCATTATGGACAATGCTGGACAATATTTTGAAAGCAGAATCGGCGTACCGCAAGGTAGCCCGTTATCGCCATTGCTTTCTAACATTGTTCTAGACGAATTAGACAAAGAACTGGAAAAACGAGGTCATTATTTTGCAAGATATGCAGATGATTTCATCATTCTGGTGCGAAGCCAAAGAGCTGGCGAGCGAGTATTAGCCAGCGTGACCAAATTTGTTCAAAAACAGTTGAAACTGAAAGTGAACAAGACTAAAAGTCAGGTTGTCCCAATCAAGCACAGTAAGTTCTTAGGTTTTACCTTTAATGGTAAATGGCTTAAATGGCATCCCAAAACAATCGAAAAGTTCAAACGTGAAGTGAGGATTTTAACAGGTCGTTCATGGGGTGTCTCTATGGAATTTCGTCTCAAGGAACTGAATAAATACCTGATAGGTTGGATCAATTATTTTGGAATAGCCAACCAGTTTCAACTTTGCGTAGATTTGGACGGCTGGATAAGGCGTCGAATTCGACTATGTTTCTGGAAAAACTGGCGTAAAGTCAAAACCAAAGTAAAGAATCTGTTTAAACTTGGCGTTTACAAGGATTTAGCAATCTTCTGTGGAATGTCAAACAAGAGCCATTGGCACAGCTCTAAAACAGAGGGTATCAACAAAGGATTAAACGATAAATTCCTAAAGGATTTAGGGCTTGTTTCGCTCAAAGCGAAATGGGTTGTTATTCATCACAGTTAGTGAATCGCCCCTTGCGGACCCGCATGAGGGGTGATGTGGGGGCTGTGGGAGAGAAACCCACGGCTACCCGATTAGGAAAAATGTTTGTATATTTCACAATTCTTGATGCCTCAATTATTTCTCATGTTCCGCAGTCAAATTATACGAGTTGAAGACAAATTTATTCCTTCCGCAGTAGTGTCTAAAATTATGAATCATCATAATCAAGTTATTTACGTTCATCTAATTTTTCAATATAAGCGTTGGCACTTTCCTCCCAAGAGGGAACAAGATAGATTGATTTTTCAAAATATTGTCGTGAAAGCTCATTTTTATTTGTATAGTAATATGCCTTTGCTAAATACCAGTTAGCATCAACATGGTTTGGGTATTTTATTAATTTTTTTTCACATTCAGAAATTGCATCGTCAAATTTACCTGAATCTATAAAGTTATTTATTCTATTTTCGAAATCGACATCAAATACTTTTTTGAAGCCAATTATAATCCTTTCGATACTGTCTATTGATCTTATAACTGTCCAAAAAATAATTAAGCACATAATTATAAATATATATGTACGGATTGTTTCAATTTGAGTTAATATTTCTGATTCCATGATTTAATGTAAAGCAAGCATTATAGTAGAAATTTTCATTAATTTATTCACTCCTAACGACCACATGAGCGCAAATTCGGCTGGAGAGATT
>JABHHM010000073.1 GCA_018671575.1 Methylococcales bacterium
AACCTATGCTACTTGGTGGATACGGCAAGCCATTACACGTTCCATTGCGGATCAGGCAAGAACTATCCGTATTCCAGTTCATATGATTGAAACCATTAATAAACTTAATCGAATTACTCGACAAATGCTTCAGGAAATGGGAAGAGAAGCGACACCCGAAGAATTGTCAGAAAAAATGGAATTACCTGAAGATAAAGTTCGTAAAGTCATGAAAATAGCAAAAGAGCCAATTTCAATGGAAACGCCTATTGGTGATGATGAGGATTCACATTTAGGTGATTTTATTGAAGATTCTGGAGTGACATCTCCTGCAGAATCTGCGACAATTGAGGGCTTGCAAGAAGCGACCCAGGAAGTTTTGTCTGGTTTGACGCCAAGAGAAGCCAAAGTATTGAGAATGCGTTTTGGCATCAACATGAATAACGATCATACTTTGGAAGAGGTTGGCAAGCAGTTTGATGTGACACGTGAGAGAATACGTCAAATTGAAGCCAAAGCATTGAGAAAATTACGTCACCCATCCAGATCAGAACAGCTAAGAAGTTTTCTTGAAGTTGATTAAGAATATTTTTAACCTAGTTTTCTAGGGCCTGTAGCTCAGTTGGTTAGAGCAGGGGACTCATAATCCCTTTGTCCGGGGTTCGAGTCCCTGCAGGCCCACCAAATTCAAAAGCAAATCAATATATGTTGATTTGTTTTTTTATGAGTTAATCTCACTGATTAGGCTTCCACTTTTCATTTGTTTAACGCATTGAATATGTTGCTTAGTTGTTGGACGATTACCCATAGCAAAACGATATTTAATAACGAAATAGAATATAAATTCCATGACCTGTAACAATGCCTTGGTGCTTATCCATCAGGAATGAACGCGAAATCAATATCCTTCTGCAATGCCTGATAAATCTCATCAAAGACGACTTTCCAATGCTTTCGGTCTTTTTGTTGGAAAAAACGAACTTGAGGATACCACGGACAAACCCCGTTATAATGTACCCAACGCCATTCCTCTATTTGTGGCAATATCACCCAGGTCGGTACATTAAGAGATAACGCAAGATGAGCAATGGCGGTATCCACCGAAATCACCAAATCAAGATTTTTAATGATACTGGCCGTATCCGCAAAACTTTTTATTTTTGCACCTGTTTGAATGAGTTGGTTAGGACCAATATCTTCTAGTTGTGGGTGGATTTGCAAGCTAATTAATGTCACCCCCGTCAGTTTTGATAATGGCAAAAAGTGATCCAAGCTGACCGAACGATGTAAATTGTTTTCGTGAGTTTGTCGTCCACTCCAGGCAATACCTATTTTATAAGAATTAGTAGGTAATTTGGCCTGCCAGCTTAAAATCATCTGTTGAGGCAATTTTAAAAATGGGTAAACGGAAGGTATATTGGCTTCATTGGCTGCAAAGATTCTTGGTAAACTTGCCAGCGTAGTAAAGCAATCATAATCGTCAGATTGTGTCACTGTTTCAGTGATTTCGTCAAAGCAGGTTTCATGCTCAAATAATGGAGTCAATGCGGGAAAACTTCCAAAAATGAGTTTTTTACAGCGTTGTTTCACCAGCGGTAAATACCGTGCAAATTGAATGCAATCACCAAACCCTTGTTCACAAAACACCACAATGGTTTGGTTGTCAATCATCTCTCCTTGCCAGCGACGACAGTTTAACTCAGGATTAACAAAGCCTTTTACTTGCAAACGCCACTCATATTCACGCCAACCTCTGGCAAAATCACCTTGATGCAATAACATTAAACTCAAACTGAAATGTACTTCTGCAATATTGTGCCAACGATTAACGGCTGACTGCATTTGGCTGATCGCATCACCTATTCTTCCTAATTTAAATAAAACCATTGGCAATAATTGACAAATAATATAATGATCAGGTTGCTGCTGTAAAACCTCTTCACACAATTGCAAACTGAGTTCAAGGTCACCTGATTGATAGGCTTGATGGGCTTTTTCAGAGATCATAATTGGACGTTATATTAATTTTTATTTATTACTGAATTCATCTCAGGATAGCATAATTAGAATAATTCTCTAGTTTTTGCGACAGAACCCAAAAACCAACAGAAGGAACGGACGACCTTCCCAATAACTATCTAAATCATATGCTAGAATCATTAGTAATACTTATAATAATGTTACTAATGATTCATGATAATTAGTATACAAGGAACG
>JABHHM010000406.1 GCA_018671575.1 Methylococcales bacterium
AATAAATTATAAGCGTACAGTCTTAAATAAAAGACAGATCGCTTGGAGAACTATTATGTCATTATCTATAAATACCAATGTGCATTCGCTATTTGCACAAAGAAGTTTGAGTTCGTCTCAAGGAACACTTGGAACATCATTGGAGCGCTTATCTACAGGTTTAAGAATCAATAGTGCTAAAGATGATGCGGCGGGATTATTCATTTCACAAAAACAAACCTCAGATATTCGAGGTATTGATCAATCGATTAGAAATGCGGGGGATGGTATTTCGTTGGCGCAAACGGCTGAGGGGGCGTTGTCTCAAATCTCATCCAGTGTGCAACGAATTAGAGAGATTGCGGTTCAATCGTCCAATGCAACATTAGAAGATAGAACAGGTCTGCAAAAAGAGGTGGATCAGCTAACTCAGGAAATATCGCGAATTGTTCAAACCACCACTTTTAATGGAACCAGTTTATTTGATGTTGCTGGTACATCCAGTTTAACGTTTCAGGTAGGGCAAGATGGTAATGCAAATAATCAAGTCAATTTGACGTTAAGTGGTATGACGGGCGGTTTGATTTCTGCTTATGCATCGTCTTTAACGGCAACAGGAACGGTTGATGTGAGCTCAGCTGCGACTGCGAGTGCGGCACTGTCAACGCTTGAAACAGATATTGATGATATCTCAAAACAACGAGCCACGTTTGGTGCAGTACAAAATCGTTTTGAATCGGTCATCAGTAATCTATCGAATTATTCAGAAAACTTATCGTCTTCAAGAAGTCGAATATTGGACACTGATTTCGCTTCAGAAACAGCGAACTTAACAAAGGCTCAAATACTTCAGCAGGCATCAACATCAATATTAGCGCAAGCAAATCAGTTGCCGCAAAGTGCACTGTCATTGTTGAGGTAATGGCGTTAAATTAATTTTGTCTTTTTACATGGATGTAGAAAGTAAAGTCAATAAAATTGCAGGGATGATGGTTTTTTATGGAGGAAAATGATTTTGTAAAATAAACCCAATTACGAATTACAAACAGATGGATTTGTAAGTCAAAGGAATGATTTTAGCTATTTAAGGAATGTGTGGCTGAGTATATGGATTGTTTTGCTTGGTGTATTCTAATCATTCGATTTAATCGTGTCTTTGTGGAAAATGTCTTAGACAAATTTTATTTTATATGCTACAGTTATTATCAATGGTTTTGTATCATGGCCATGATCGATTATTGTATGTTAGGTATGGTGAATTTAAGGAGAGCTGAAATTTAATTAAGCGCAGGAAAAAGACTTTTATGATGCTTCAAGGAAGAAGTTAATACAGTTTTTATGGAATAGTATTCATCAGATTAGGTTGCGATTTTAAAGATAAAGTTGTACAGGAAGTATAATTTATTAATGGATTATGAGAGCCAAAAGGATATTAATATCTTTAAGAGCCTCAAGAAATGGAATTCAAAATAAGGAGGTAAATCACGAAAAACAACAACGGTAAATATTGACCGCTATATCAATATGTCCGTTATTTTATAAAATAAGCAAGCGAATTTCGTCAATAGAATGATATCGCTTAGGAGAACTATTATGTCATTATCAATTAATACCAATGTGCATTCGCTATTTGCACAAAGAAGTTTGTCAACGTCTCAAAGTTCTTTGGGAACTTCGTTAGAACGTTTATCAACGGGTTTGAGAATCAACAGCGCAAAAGATGATGCGGCTGGACTTTTCATTTCACAAAAACAAACCTCTGATATCAGAGGGATTGATCAGTCTATTAGAAATGCGGGTGATGGCATTTCTTTAGCGCAAACAGGTGAGGGAGCGTTGGCTCAAGTTTCTAACAGTATTCAGCGTATTAGAGAAATTGCAGTGCAATCATCTAATGCCACACTGGAAGATCGTACGGGTCTACAAAAAGAGGTGGATCAGTTAACGCAAGAAATCTCACGAATAGTTCAAACAACCACTTTCAATGGAAATAGTTTGTTTGATGTTGCTGGTACATCCAGTTTGACGTTTCAGGTTGGGCAAGATGGTAATGCTAACAATCAAGTGAGTTTAACCTTAAGTGGACTGACTGGTGGATTAATTTCTGCCTATGCTTCAAGTTTGACTGCAACTGGAACGGTTGATGTTAGTTCTGCTGCTGCTGCCAGTGCTACACTTTCAACTCTGGAAACAGATTTAGATGATATTTCAAAGCAACGGGCAACTTTTGGTGCGGTTCAAAACAGATTTGAATCAGTTATCAGTAACTTGTCAAATTATTCTGAGAACTTACAAGCCTCTCGAAGTCGAATTCAAGATACCGATTTCGCTGCAGAAACGGCTAATTTAACCAAGGCTCAGATATTGCAGCAAGCGGGTACTTCAATATTAGCGCAGGCAAATACCTTGCCTCAAAATGCGCTGTCGTTATTGAGGTAATCAAATATTGAGCTTTGAAGGATCATTGCTCAGTTAATTCATCAGGGATGAGATAGGAATAAATTGTCAAAAATATACACTTTATTTATCTCGAAGATTAATTACATGGATGTAGTTAAAATGTCAGCAAAAGGGAGGCGGTTGATTTTAAGAACGGATAAATAAGGATGTAATATTGCCAATGGTTTCTTGATCATCCCTGGAAAGTTTAAGGATAAAAGGTGACGACGATGATAACTGATATTCAATCTTCAGTTCAATCAGTTGCCTTGGCTGGATCCTTACAAAAAGCCAGGGAAAATAATCAAATACCCCGGCAGCAAGGTCAAACCGAGGCAGCGGTTGGTACGCAAAATAACGTGCAGAAAGTTGATTTCTATCAGCAAAACCAGGAAACTCAGAAAAAACAGGAAGAGGACGTTGAAAAGACAACCGAAAAAAGTTTTGAAGAGATTGAAAAAGAAGCTGAAAAAGTAAATCAGGCTGCACAAAATTCTGATCGAACACTGAATTTCAGTGTCGAAAAGGATACTGGAAGAATTATTGTTAAAGTTATTGATACAGAGACCGATGAAGTAATAAGGAAGTTACCTCCTGAAGATGTGAAGCGGGTATCGGATCAATTTCGGGAAGATAATTTAACAGGAGTATTTTTGCGAGCCACAGTTTAATTTTAAGAGGTCTTTTGTAAAAAAGACTATAATTTAATTAAATTGACGTTTATCAGCACAGTATTTTAGAAATAAAATGCTGTGCTCTTTGACTTTAATTATATTTTTAGACAAGGATTCAATGGTGATGATTGATTTCGTGTCATTTGTTCCTGTGATCTGTATAAAGCCAAACAGAATGCAGGTTTTTGCGTATACGGACATTTTATTGGTCTGTTCAAAATTTAAGAAATTAGATTGGCTTAAGGTGAGTTCGACATGGCAGGTATACAGGTAGGTGGAATTGGTTCGGGATTAGATGTTAACTCGATTGTTAATCAGTTGATGGCATTAGAACGTCAGCCGTTAACCAAATTAAACACTAAAAAGACTCAATATCAGGCACAAGTCAGTGCCTATGGTTCATTGACCAGTAAGCTGTCAGAATTCTCGTCAAAAATGTCAGAATTGAGTAGTGAAGACAAATTTAAAATTTTTACCACGAGTAGTTCAAATTCGGATGCTTTTTCAGCATCGGCAGACAGTGAGGCAAACAAAGGAAGCTATTCTGTCAATATTACTCAATTAGCGTCAACACATAAAATAGCCAGTACCACAGCGGCTTCAGGAGAAGTTATTGCTTCATCTGCTGGCTCATTAACGATTACCGTTGGAAGCGCAACCGCTTCTATCACTATTGATGCTGATAGCACCATGTCAGATATTAGAGATGCAATTAATACCGATTCTAATAACCCTGATGTGACCGCAACTATTTTGACCGACAATGATGGTAATCAGCGTTTAATTTTAACATCGGATAATTCAGGTTCTGATAATAAAATTACCGTTGCAACCAGTGATTCTGATTTGGATCGTTTTGTTTATGATCCTGCATCTCCAAATTCAGGTTCTCCATCATCAACCAATATGGGGCGAATTGATGAAGGTTTGAATGCATCAGCTACCATTGATGGTTTTACAATTTCAAGTTCCAGTAATCAGTTTAAGGATAATATTCAAGGTGTTACATTAACTGCCAGTGAAGTCGGGTCAGGTACTTTAACTTTGGCTCGAGATGACGCTTCAATTACCAGTTCATTAACAGATTTTGCCTCCATTTATAACGAATTGAGGGATACCATAGACAGTCTGCGCTCGGGGCATCTGGAAGCAGACGGTACGTTGCTAGCCGTTGAGTCAATGATTTTGAAAGAAATTGGAACTGAGGCGGTGATTAGTGGTAATACTTATACTTATATGTCTCAAGTTGGTTTGTCTTTGGATTCTGATGGTCAGCTTCAGGTTAGCAGTAGTGATTTAACCGATGCGTTAGATGAAGATTTTGATGGTGTTGCAAAGTTATTTGCTGAAGACGATCAAGGATTTGCTTTTCGTTTAAATAGTTTGGTGAGTGGTATTATTGCTGGTGGCGGTATCATTGAAGCCAGAACCGATGGTTTGGATGATACCATTACGTCCATAGAAAGTCAGATCACTGAAAAAGAAAGACTGTTGATTTCAACCGAAGAACGAATTCGTGCGCAATTTACTGCAATGGATCAATTGGTTTCTTCTTTGAATCAGACCAGTTCCTATTTGGTTTCACAGCTTGGTTAGGTGACTGTCTGAGAATACATATTTCTTCCATAACTGAGTTAAAATTTGGCTCAAAATACTCATTTTCACAGATAAATTATACTTTTTCTATATTTTTATGCCTAGATTTGATGAGAATTTAAGTTCTCGGGTAGCTTTCTGATCTTAAATTCTAAAAAAGTGAGGTTTTAAATTAAATATAGAGGACTAATTTCGCATTCTTTGGCAGTTTATATTATACTTAGTCATAATATATAATTGGATTAGCAGGGATTTAGTGGAGATGGATAAATGAGCTATGCACGAGTCAGGGCGGCGATGAAGTCTTATGGTGAGGCTGCAGTGCAAAGTGATGTCAATTGTGCTAGTCCTCATCGGTTGATTCAAATGCTGATGGAAGGTGCGTTGGAGAAAATATCCAAAGCAAGAGGTTTCATGCAACGTGGTGAAATTACCGAAAAAGGTAATCATATTTCATGGGCACTTTCCATTATTAATGGTTTGAGAATGAGTCTGGATAAAGAAGCTGGCGGTGAGATTGCTCAAAATCTTGATGATTTGTATGATTATATGGCTCGTTGCCTGCTTGAAGCCAATGTTAAGAATAGTGAAGAAAAACTGGATGAAGTTTCCAAGCTTTTAATTGACATTAAAGGTGCCTGGGACGTTATTCCAGACGGTGTTAAATCAAAAACCCGTGATCAACTGGTTGTTGATGCCAAGCAAGAAACAAATTAAGTTATTTTTCTGTCATAAATAATAAAAGTAGATCATTCAAAAATCTTTCCCCTTGTTGCGTTGCCTTAATCGTTGAATTTCTTGTTTCAATCCATTTATTGTCTTTGGCTATTTGTAAAGCGGGCAAAATATCTGTTTTTAATAGTCCTGTTCTGTCCTCAAAATAAGAATAATTAAATCCTTCTTTTAATCTTAATGTATTCATCATAAATTCCAGTATCAGGTCAGATTTGGTCAATATTCGCTGATGATTATCTACTTGTTTGTGAGATTGTTGATTGATGTATTCAGCAGGGTTTTTATGATTCCAGTGGCGGATAATTTGTTGTTGTTGGCAATGAGTTATTTTGCTGTGAGCTCCTGCGCCAATACCTAAATAGTCTCCAAATTGCCAATAATTTAAGTTATGTTGGCATTGTTTTCCTGTTTTAGCATAGGCAGAGGTTTCATATTGCAGAAATTTATTATCGTGTAAGTACTGTTGCCCAATTTGAAAAAATTCATAGACATCATCATCTACGGGAAGGGGGGGCGGTTTTGATGCAAATAAAGTATTGGGTTCGATGGTTAGTTGATAAAAAGATAAATGATTGGGTTGAAATTCAATGGCACATTTTAAATCATCGATTAACAATTTGAGTGTTTGTTGCGGTAATGCAAATATAAAATCAAGATTGATATTGTCAAAACCAGCTTGTTTTGATATCTCAATGGCCTTTTTTGCTTCCTGTCCTGAATGAATTCGACCAATTTGATTCAATAAATTATCCTGGAATGATTGTATGCCAATAGATAATCGATTGATGCCTAATGCTTTAAATTCAGTAAACTTAGTTGCATCTACTGTTCCAGGGTTTGCTTCTAAAGTAATTTCAATGTTTGGTGAAAATGGCAATAATGCACGAATATTGACCAGTAATTTATCCAAGGATTCAGGTTGGATTAGGCTGGGTGTACCTCCACCGATAAAAATACTGAGTAATCGGCGCCCCCATATGTCGGGTAACTTCTTTTCTAACTCTAATATTAAGGCTTGGCAGTATTGTTTGTCAGTTATTTTATTGCTACTAACGTGAGAGTTAAAGTCACAATAAGGACATTTTTTGACGCACCAGGGATAATGTACATAAAGTGAAAGCGGTGGAGGTATCATCACTGTTTGTTAATCTCTAACTAATCGAAAACCCATGGTGTTATTTCGACCACTTTTTGCATCATGCATTCGAATGGCGGAACGAATTAAACGGCCAACATTGTTCCAGCCACCACCTCTGGTAATGCGTTCTTTGTCAGAGCGATTGGGTAAGCAGTGTTTTTCGCTACCATCATACTTGGGTTTCCACGCACTACACGTCCATTCCCATACATTGCCCATCATGTCAAATAACCCAAAATTATTCGGATAAAATTGGCCGACTTTTGAGGTGTATTCATTACGATCATTGCAGTTTTGGTTGCTCCATGGGAAATTATTGACTTTATGGGAGCTGATGTCATAGATGTTGGCATATTGACAAACATTTTCAATGTCATTACCCCAGTATCGGATTGTTTCATTTTTACCTCTTGCTGCATATTCCCATTCCGCTTCAGTGGGGAGTCGGAATCGTTGTTTGGTTTCTTTTTTTAACCAGCTAATGTAGCTTTGAGCATCGTAATAACTAATGCAGACAACAGGGTCATCCAGCGTTTGTGCAAATCCTGGTTTTCTCCAGTCTAATTTTTTATGTAGTCCCCATAATCCTTCGTGGTCGTAACTCCAGCATTTTTCTGAGCGTTCAGAAAATGTTTGATATTGTATTGCATTAACGAATCGTTGAAAGTCTCTAATGGTGACTTCATATTTTGCAATCCAATAACCGTTGATGCAGACTTCATGTTGGCGCTCGTCTCCATCACTTAGTTGATCAGTGTCGGGACTTCCCATTTGAAAGCAGTTATCATTAATCCAGACATATTTATTTTGAGTTAACGGGTTTGTCCAAATATCACCTTCTTTGGGCGATCCTGATTGTATGTAGTAGTATTCTTTAAGTGTTTTTTGGACTGACTTTTTGTTGACGCCAATTGATAAGGCTTTATTGAGAAAACCTTCGGCTTTTTTGAAATGTTTTTTTTCAATGGATTTTTTTGCCAGTCGTATGTAACGATAAACAATACGTTGAAGTCCTTTTTGAGCTACTTTATTTTGAGGCTCCAACTCTAAAACTTTTTGATACTTGTTAAATGCATTTTTTTCTTTCGGGGTTGTCAAGCGATAAGCCTTTAAATCTTTATCAGCTGCATCTAGTATTTTCTTGATTTCTTCTTGTATCAATGTTTTTTTGTCATGGTTTTGAAGATCACCAAAAGCATAAAGCAGTGAAGATTTTAAAAGCATGAGTGTAAAAATAATTAAGCGGCGTAAAGTCATCAGCTATTGAATTTGATAGTTAAAGGATGGTTTAAAAATAAGCTTTACAATTTGTGAAGAAATTTTGTTCATAAGCAAGGCACGAAAACAGGTACATAGTAGAACCATGCAATTGTTTGAGTAACGAAGTCTGTGGGCAAAAGAGCGAGCAAATGTAAAGGTTAATTTTGAATCGTCCCTAAGGGTGGTCATGAAATAAGGATATCCCTTGTTAATATTAGAGTCACATAATAACTTTAGCTCTTATTTCAATAAATAGGTTGAATAGTTATGCTAAATTGAATTAAGTGGGTGAATATAATTATTTTAACAAAATTTTCTGAGCAGGTTTTTTGGCCTTAGGTGCTACGATTTTGATTGCATAGAAGTCTATTTGGTCAGAGTCGTAGTGCCTAAAGGCGGAAAATATGCGTGAAAATGTTAAAATAATTATGGTCGTTAATGTGTGACAGGATAAACTAATTGCTTCATTAATGAAGCAATGGCTTTGCCACGATGACTAAAGTGATTTTTAACATCGGCAGGTAGTTCGGCGGCGGAGCAATCTTTTTCGGGAACATAAAAAATAGGGTCATAGCCGAATCCGTTTGCTCCTTGAGGTTTGTCTAGTATGCTACCCTCCCAGGTGCCTGTGCAGATTAATGGGGTGGGGTCATTTGCATGGCGCATGTAGACAATAATACACTGAAATCTAGCTGTTCGGCGTGATTGATGAATACCTTCTAAATCTTCTAATAACTTGGTGACATTGTCTTTGTCACTAACATCTAATCCTGCAAATCGTGCAGAATAAATCCCAGGCGCTCCATTTAGTGCATCAACTTCAATGCCTGAATCATCAGCAATGGCAGGTAAACCACTTTCTTTTGCGGCATTTCTGGCTTTTAATATTGCATTCTCTACAAAAGATAAGCCCGTTTCTTCAACTTCGTTTATTTTGAAGTGTGATTGAGGAATGATTTTGATATCACATTCAGCAAACAGTTCTCCAAATTCTTTAACTTTACCTTTGTTGTTGCTTGCGAGTACAATTTTTTTCATAATGATTACCTTAGAAAAACCAGTAAAATGGGAATTGTTTATTGCGAGTTACCCTGGGAGGTCTGTCCTAGGAGGCTGTCCGAAAACTCATCTTTCCGCCAACTCTGCGTTAAAAATGGTCTCAAAATGCTCATTTACACATGTAAACTGCGCTTTTTCGACAATTTTATGCCTTGATTTGACGAAAATCTGAGTTCTCGGACA
>JABHHM010000071.1 GCA_018671575.1 Methylococcales bacterium
AGAAAACAAATTATCTCTTTTATCTTCATTAGATTCATTAGTAAATCATCTTAAAAAAGCACCCTCAAAATCTCCAAGTCGAGTTTATCTTGCAGGTTTTATTGCTGGTCGTGCTAAAGCTGAAAACAATTCAATTAACTTATCTGGTTTAGTCAGCCAACGTGATCAATCAATCTTTGATTACAACGAAGGTATTGAAGACGCACAATCAGTTGGTAAAAGTCTCCAAAACGTCATCGCAGATATCCAAACTTCATCTATATATAATCAATCTATTGCAATGTAGTCAATTCTATCTATATTTTTAGATACAATTGATACATTATTATTATTACGATGAACTATTTCAAAAAAAGCAATCAACCCATACACAAAACACTACTTATCTGTTTTTTATCGATTCATTTAATGGTTGCTCCGATTTATGATGTAATTTTAAACCTATTAATTCAGCATCAGCAAAAAGAAATATCGTTTTTCAGCAACTATGTATTTGCTGATGATTTTCTAAATTCTGCCACCCAAGGACAGGATTTCGGCAAAGAACTGCTAAAACAACCCATCATGCCTAATGTTAACGATGACACGGCGAAAATAAGAACAAAGAAAAACGAAAAAGGGGAATGGGAAACTGAAGATTTCAATGTCCATCAATTTTTTAATCTGAAGAAAAAAGCCAATACCGAAACACTTCAAAACATGCTTAATGATGGTTCCTTAAGAGAAGAAGTGATTAATAAAACAGATTCAGAAAGAAATTCAACGACAAACTCTGGCAAAGCTCATCAAACCATTACCGACTCAATTAACCTACAACTTAAAC
Source organism: Methylococcales bacterium (assembly GCA_018671575.1). GTDB lineage: Bacteria > Pseudomonadota > Gammaproteobacteria > JABHGC01 > JABHGC01 > JABHHM01. The sequence goes on from JABHHM010000071.1 coordinate 824, forward strand.
CCAATTTAACAAATGATCCGATCTGGAATATGGGTGATAAAACACTTTCTGACATTGAAAACAGTGGTGTATTTCAGGACTGTAAAGAAACAACTGTCCCAATTGGTGAACCTGAAACAAGACATCTTCCAGATATCAAAACCTGTTCGACAGTGGTTGACCCTAATTTAAAATGTGGTATTACAAGAACAGTTACTAAAGCTCAAATTGAGGTAAAATCGACTGGTACCAATATTTGTTCCGGAATCGAAGGTATTGATTGGAATAATCCGGCTACTTTTGTTGATATAGGCAGTCTCTTTCTAGAAGAGCATGGTTTCAGACACCTTATTAAAGTTCAATGTACAGGTTTATCTTCTCCTGATGGAAAAACAAGACTTCGGTTTTATGGTACTAATGACATGGGAGGAATTATTAAAAAACTTGATTTTTCATATTTATCTTATGTTGCTACTCCGTCTAACAATCAACCCGAACGTGAAAAAATCAGAACAACAAGTACAGATACTTATCATTTTCAACAAAGAAAAATATCCGATTTTTATCATGATGAATGGGAAATGTTTTTATTCGGAGCTTCGAACCTTTCAGACAATGGTTTTCATCACGGTGATTATCAAGTTGTATTTGTAATGGATGACTGCCCAAATGGATCTTGTGGTCTTTCATTGCTTCTACGTGTAAAATGGGGCTTGTCTAAAGATAGACTGACTGTTTACACTCCTTATATTTCTATTGGTAAAATCACACGAAACATAAAAAAACCTAAGCCAAAAATTCTTGAGGAATATCTGACAGAAAGGCCACCTAACTGCTCAACAAACCCCGAATGCAAAATCACGGGATTTCAATGCGACCTTTACGATAATAATCGTAAAATAAATGATGTCATTGTTAGCAATACCGAATTTGGTGATGTTATGAAGCCATTGTTCCCGGGAGATAACCCACAAGATAATATCTGTTGGGAAGCTCACAGCATGATTGAATGCGATAGTGTTTTTACTGGAAAAACGGTTTGTACTGATTCTAATGACTCTTCTACTTGTTTTACATACGAAGAATTAAAACAAGGATATAGTTGCGATATACTTGAAAAAGATAATCAATGTGCTTTTTTAAGTTCTAAATGTGTCGATGGCATGATAGAGCCAATTACAGGTCAATGCGTACTTTTTGAAAGCACTTATGATTGTGGTATTGATGTTATTACATCAACACCGCCTACTGAAACATCTTACACATGTCCCGGCGAAATACGCTGCATGGGTACCGAATGCGTCAATAAAGTCAAAAATTCATCCAATGAAGATTTTGGCAAAGCAACACTTATGTTACAGGCCGTAGAGCAAATGAATGAAGATTCAGATTGTGGATTAAATAACTGTGAAATATTTACTGGCGAAGCTTATTTCTGCACAAAGGCATTTGGGAGTAAAGTTAATTGTTGTGACCAAATTATTCCTGGCGTTTCTTTGGTTGATTATTTGCATTTATATAAAGCCATTTCTTCTTTGGATAAAAAAATGCAATTATCAGCAAAACTTTTAGAAACTGAATTTGCTCAAGGAGTTATTAATCCACTAAGCAGTGCTTCTGAAGGTATGGCAAATGCAGCAGAATGGACATGGGAAGAAATGCAACGTCCATTTACCAATGCTTTAAAAGATTTAGTTGAACAATTAGGACAAGATATAGCAAAAGATGAAACAACCAAAGCTGGAGCAGAGACAGCGATAGATCAAGGTTTTACTAATATTACAACTCAAATTGCTGGTTGGACTGGAGATATCCTTGGTGATGCGGTAAGAGATGCTATTTTCACTGAAGTCAAAAATGAAGCTGGTGAAATGACAGGTGAAATGATTGTTGGAGGAGAAGGAGCGTGGCTTGGTGAGTTATTGGGTACTATCATGTATATTTATATGATGTATCAAATAGCTACTATATTTTTTGACATATTTAATAAATGTAATGATGACGAATTAGAATTTATGATCAAAAGACAATTAAAATCATGTCACATTATTGGTGAAAAATGCACTAATGAATTTCTTGGTAAATGTCTTGCTAAAGAACAGTCTTCTTGTTGTTATGCATCTCCATTTGCTAGAATTTTCCAAGAACAAGTTCATCTTTTATTGGGTAGAGAATGGGAAGATCCTAAGAAAGCTGGATGTCCTGGTTTTCAAGTAAATGAAATTTCTGATATAGATTGGGATAAAATTGATCTAAAAGAATGGCTTGGTTTACTAAATTTAGCCGGAATCATCGAACTCGACCCTAATAAAATGTCCACAAGATACAGTATAGACAGAACTACCTCTGCTACAAACCCCGACGGTACTAAAGTCCAAGGTAGTAGAAACACTGAAGAAAGAATCGACAATCTATTCAAAGATGCAAATCCTGACGGATTAAGAGAGCATTTATCTGATGAATACTTCAAAGACCGGACTAAAACACCGCCGCCATAGATTACTAAATTTTATATTAATCCACGGTTTTTGATGCGTTAACAATAAATTCACGAACACCCTTTATTATATCCTATTAATAATTAATCAATAGATGGTAACCACTCCCATCTATTTTTAGAAATATTAAAGAGGAATATAATCATGATGAAATTAACCACACAATCTCTTGGAAAAATAGATAACGGCTATGCTGTTGCATGGTATACAGGCAAGGAAAAGAAAGGTTTTTTTATAGTAAATAATGTTAATATAGCCGATCCGATGGTCGTTGCAGAGTTAATTGTTATTAGATATTTATTTTTGATTGAAAATATTTTCAAACGAAATATTATTACTGGAACAGGATACGAGATTTGCATTTCTTCACCTGTTATCAAAAAATTGTGTCGAGGAAAATCAACAAAAAATCACTTACTTCCTTATGTAAACTTTCTTAAAAGCAAGCTAAAAGGAGTTGATATTGTCTCAAAACGAAAACATGACGATATGCTTCCCTTGCAAGGAAAACATCCTTTTATTCATATTAATAACAATTTATCTGACACCACTGATGATTTGTTATTTGACACTCCGTCTTTAGGTAAAATCAAATTAACGACACATGCTATTGAGCAATATCAATCCAGACTTGAAAGTGGAGAAGTTAATGACCCGACTAAATCCTTAGTTCGTCGCTTAAAACATAAAGAATTAATCAAGCAAGCATTGCCTGCAAGAGTTATTAGGCATAAATTAAAGAAATATGGAACGGTTGATAACCTTGAGGTTTGGGGGCATGACAGCAGTTCGATGCATTATATGTTAATCCGTGACAAATTAACCGATATTGGAACAATTGTGACTGTTTACTCCAGAGGCATTAAACAATGAACAGTATCGAACACGAAAAACCCACGGTTCTACTGATCAATGCATTAGCGATTATGCGTGGAAAAAAAGCAAAATATACCATCCAATTTCTTTTGTCTTTTTATAGTGGTAATAATGCTGTTTTGTGTGAAATCAGAAATCTAGAACCTGAAACGAGAGAGTTGTTTTGGAGAACATGCAAAGAATATACTGATAACCCAAAGGACTGGATAAAAAATTACAGGGGATTTTGTAGAAATCTACAAAAGTCTATTGTCACTTGATGGCGGTATCATAAAAAATTATCGACCGACTATACCAATCATTAACGAAATAATAACAGAGACTATTTATTGAAATAATCATCATTTTTTGTTAATATAGCATCACTATTTTCCTTGTTAAAAAGGAAACAGCTATATTAATATAGCAAGCACAAACCCATTGGGAATTACATTCCCAGTGGGTTTAATGTCTTTCTCCGTGGGTTTTTTTATTAAAAGCCATTGGAGAAAAGACGTGAATAAA
>JABHHM010000197.1 GCA_018671575.1 Methylococcales bacterium
AAAAAGACCCGCATCACGACGATTTATTGATGCACTCGATGATGAACGATTTGCAATAGCAAGAGAATTACCGCCAAAACTGATTGCTAATCTTCGTGTCGATCAACACCGGTACTCGATGAAGATTGGAACACCATTAATGTATGCTGATTCTGCAGATCTAGAGTTACCACAAATTAACAAAGTAGGAATGATACCGGAAGTAAATGATCGCCAACAACGGATTGATAAGAAGATATCAGAGCATCCGGTGTGTCGGTATTTGCAATTGTATCGTTACATTTAAAAAAAATATAAAAAATTTTCTTATTATTAATAAGTTATTAGAAAATTATTAATAAACTATTTATGTATTGTGATGCACATCCTCGATAATAGGATGCGTATCGTCATTATTATGATACCTGCCTCCCTGTACATTTATGTTGAACTCCAAATAGGGTATGTTTTAATAATACACTGGTGTTTAGATCGAAAAATGGCGTTTATATACTATTATTTATGATTAATTGGTTGTAAGTGCAATAAACAAGATGTGTTTACTGTAAATTATCGATTAAATACTGTAATTATTTGAATAAAAAATTAATAATTAAATCTAAGGCACGACAAGCATGAGCTGGTTTGCTCACATTAAAAATGTTGGTTGGTTTTTAGTTAACCGTTGCCGATCTGAACTATGAAATCTGATGTGATGCCAGCTCTTTTTAATTCACCAGAAACAATTTTTCGATTATTTTCAAGATATTGCTTTGAATAGTCATTTGATACAAAAAGAATAGATTTGCTATTGATTATTTGATCGCCTAGCTTGGCGCATACAACGAATTTGGCAAAATCAGATTCAGGAATTATTTTTGACAAATTATTCATGCAAGCATTCCAAGCTTTTGCCGGAGCATTTAAAATTATTTTTGGCAATTCTTTGACGGCTTTAAATATTGGAGCATTAATATACTTTTTAACTTTTGAACCCAAGCTTTTACAATGGGGTCCTATGACTTAAAGTACAGTTTGTCACCAACCTCTCCGAAACCCCTTGGTGCTATTGACTTACAGCCGAAAAATCGATTTCAGAATTGGCCAACAGTTTTTCTATAACCTCTTGAATATTAATAGGTTTCCCTCTATTGTAAAATTCATACTTTCCGATAAAACTGATATGCTGCCAGGCAACTGGTGATAATCGGGTGATTTCTTTTGCTTTTTCAGGATCAATTTTTTGAAAATGATCATAAAGACTAGACAGTATCGTGGCATTATAGAGAATAACTGCATTGGCTATAAGTCTTATTGATTCGGCGTTAACGTCTAATTCAATTTCATTTCTACCATTGATCATTCTACCGCCACTCACTTTTGCAATAGTACTGCTTAACTGATGGTAAGATTCACCCCTACACAATGATTTTTGAACAACAGAACGCACTTCAGGACTATCGATGTATTCCAACATATAGTCGGTCATAATCATTTCATCAAAAGCGATGAGTGCATTTAAGGTTGGGTTTGTTTTTTTATAGGACGATAATTTTCTAACAATCTGACTTTGGGTCGTTTTTTTCAGAGCCAGTGACGCCAATATTCTCAAGACATTATCCCACTCTTTAATAATCAATGATTGATTAATTTTTTTGCTAGGCTTGATGATATTGCCACTGTAGTTAGAAATAGCATCAAAACTCACTAATTTACTATCTGATTTATCCCCGAAACGGGTAATTCTCGGCATAAATCGGTAACCAAAAAGATGCATTAATGCAAAATTAACACGATTTATGCTGTGCATATCGCCTGAAACCGCTTTTATTTCAAGATCAGACTCATTGCTTTCTACAATATCCAGCAGGAAATGGCTTTCATGCTCGTTCGCACCAATGACCTTTAAACATAAGGGTAGATGATTGGCATTTAGCGAGAATAAAACAACACCTTTCATCAATCCTAAGTATTTTTTCGAATGTCGTGATTTAATCGTATTATATTTAGTAGCAAATTTCTGCCCATCAACACTGGCATGAACGCCGTAATCAGATAGATTATACTCGTCAAATATACCCAATTTAGACGTATGCTCCATAATTGTGTTACTACTTGAGCATAGATTTGAATATAAAATATAGTTTTTGTTGGTACTGTCCAAATCCTGATCATTAACATCGCTGATTTCTTTCATTTTTTTGGTTTCAATACCCGTTGCATTGGCAACAATACAAGCATTAACGACTTCAGGAGATGGCATTAATTTAGAATATTTTGGTTGAATGTGAGAAAAATTCTTTAAAAACCCAGTTGCATCATCTGCAAAACGAATAATATCACCAATACTCATGACGGGTAATTGTTCGAAAAAGGAATTATTAACCCCATCCTCAGAAGCGGTATAGGGCAATGTCCATTTTGTAGGCTCACCTTTTTTGTTGTATTTTATTTTTATACTTGAATTGTCTCCACTTTGAATTCTCTCATTGACTTTAGTGTATTTGTTTTCCAGATTTTTCTTCAGATGCTCAAGCATGTCAGTGATGTCCATTGACAATAAGGGCAAATTAAGTTGTTTAATAATTTTCTTTTTATTTTTAGACCACTCCTTAATATCAATGAGTTCGTCTTCCAATGCACGATAACTAATACTGTCTTTGATAAAAACTGTACCATCAGAAAAAGCTTTTTTTAATTGTAGATAAACCATGAATTCATAACAGTCTCCATCAATTTTTTTAACGGTTTTGTTATCATTATTTTTAATTTTATAGGTTAAAAACCGACGAGTAGTTTTGGGGAAAAACCCCAGTGGAATCTCATCATAATCATAGTTACTAAATGATTTCTTATTTTCTAAATGTCGCTTTAAAAAGTTTGCTGCATCATTCATCTCATCGGATTCACTGACAAAATCCAGCGTTTTAAACAAGGGGCGAATATTTCGCTTAATCGTCATTGAAATTTTTTTATAATATTCCCAGCGATAAAAGTCGCGATTATAATTCGGTTTTTTAAAATCAGTCAGGAATTTTTTATAATCTGTTTCTGGAATAATGTGAAATGCTTTTTCTCTGATTCGTTCATCTTTGATGGACTTGTTAATGTTGATTGCTAATACTTTACAGGCTTGATTTCTAAGTTCCTTATCAACAGCTTCAACCACATCAACTTTAGATTTTTGATAGTCATTACCATGCTCAGTATATTTACAGACTTTTTGAATAAAACTGGTGGCTAAATGATCATTAATTTTCAGTAATCGATGATGCACATAACACAACATTAAAAGTCTGGCGTGATTTTTATTGTTGAGTTGTTTTAACTTTTGAATGGTATAAAATTCCGCAAGATTAGCGTAATAAATAATGTTCTGTTCAGAAATCCCGAGATTGGGAATGAGCTTTAATGATTTTTGATAAATCTCATGAATCATTGCTTGTTTAGCAACGCTTTTCAATATTTCTTTGGTTGAAAAATCTTTTTGATCCTTCTTCAACAAGGTCAGATTGTAGAATAAATCCTCATTATCTAATAATTTATCCAGCTGATTTCTCATGTATTTACTGGCATCCCGGTAAAGCTTGTTAATCAACCGGTCTCGTTCATCGTTGAGTGCCTCAGAAACAATTAGTTGTAATTTTGAATAAGCAGGTCTGATCACCTTTTGTTGCAAACAAAAAGACAATAATTCTTGTAACACAAATTTTGGCAAGACATGGCGTTTAGCAAATGACCGTGCTTGTTTTAACAATGTCTTTTCAAACTGACTGTCGGTATCAGTCAGCTGATATTTTTGCATTAACAAGGTACGATTTAGATAGTGATAATTTTTAGAAATTTGTTTTTTAGGAAATGGTTCGTCAGGAAAATAGGTTTCAAGAATGAATTGAACATCTGATTTATAATTCTGGAAACTGAATCTAAAAAAATAATTGGTTGCCTGATAATAACCCCGTTGCAGTATATAATTGATTTTTCTCGGCACGGTTTTCAATGCTTCTAAATTGGTTTGATCTTCATCATCTAAAGCAAAAAGATGGGACCGTTCTTCATCATCCAATTTAGGAATAGAATACAGCGCATTAACTTCATCGTTGGTTAGAATGGATAGGCGAGGCATATAACTCTTTTATCTTTAATTCAGTTGAAAGATTTATGATGAATCATCATGATGACTTGATGTGGTTACCCTATACTATAAAAAAGACGATTAATAATCAGGAAATACAGGAAAAAGAAAACAATGATTGAAAAAAAATGTTTGATGTTGAGTGCATTATTGGCAGGTGTTGTTTTGTTATCTGCTTGTGAAACCACTCAAACCAGAACATCACAAAGCCAGCGAACTCAGCCTGAAAAAGAACCTGTTGCTGTAAAAAAAAGGCGGGTGATTAAAAAAATCACTAGAAACCACCCAAACAGCAAAGTGACAGAAGTAAACCCTAAAATGGTTGGGCGAACGTTCAGGTTAAATTATACCTTGAGTCACGCCCCTGCCAGAGTGAAATTTGAAGTGAGTTATGATGGTGGTAGAAGCTGGCGATCACCGACAGGTGTCAGTGGTGATTTAGGTCAGGTAAATACTGCTGGATCAAAAATACTGGATTGGTTTGTGGTAAAAGATCATCCGAAAGGCATTGATAAACTGGTAAAAATGCGTGTCTTTACTTTGGCTGAAAGAGAAAGAGAAAGAGAAAGAAGGCAGAGGGAAAGAGAAAGGATCATGGGTGTGCCTGGAAAACCATGGACAGACCCCAATACAGGAATGGAATTTGTTTGGGTGCCTGGTGGTTGTTATCAGATGGGAGGTAATGAAAAATGTGTTGATGGATTTTGGCTGGGTAAATATGAAGTCACTCAGGGGGAATGGCGAAAAGTGATGGGCAATAATCCCTCATATTTTAACAAAAATGGTAAATGTTCCTCTAACAGTTGCCCTGTTGAACAAATATCCTGGAATGATAGCCAACAGTTTTTCAGAAAACTCAACCAGACGAATAAAGGCACATTTCGAATGCCGACGGAGGCCGAATGGGAATATGCTTGCCGAAGTGGAGGTAAAAATGAAAAATATTCTGGGGGAAGTTCTGTTGACAGTGTGGCTTGGTATGAAAATAATAGTGGTAATAAAACACATCCTGTGGGTCAAAAGCAATCCAATGGTTTAGGGTTGTATGATATGTCGGGCAATGTTTGGGAATGGGTGCAAGATAAGTATAATTCGAGTGGCTCCTACCGTGTGTACCGTGGCGGCAGTTGGATCAGCTCAGCGTCTGACGCTCGCTGTGCCAATCGCTACCGCTACTCACCGGGCTTCTCCAGCATCATTCTGGGGCTGCGTGCCCTGAGGACCAAATAACCTTTTTGCTTTTTTACCTTCTTACCTTTTTCTAAAACTGTCGCGATTAGCGACACCATAACGGGGTTTAAGGGGCGGTAGCCCCTTAGAAAAATATTTTTCACTTAATTTGCACTAATACAGTGCAATTCAATAAACATTTACAATAATTCATTATTATTTTGCTGTTTTTAGTCTATTTTCTTAAACAATATTAAAAATTTAAATTAATGACTAACATATATATACAGTTAGCTGTGTAGTTAACTGCGTATATATACGAAAAACAATAAAATGCCTATAAAATTCTTAACCATCCCATTCAATGAAAAAGAAAATTTGTTTGACGAAGAAGATGTCATCACTTTTTTATCCAACAAAAAAGTCAAACAATTAAAGCCTGAGTTTTTCACCAAAGACGGCTTACCTTACTGGACGCTTTGTGTAGAATACGACATGATTTTAGATGAACCCGATATCAAAGCAGATAGTTTGTTGGAAGGTGAACAAGTTTTGTTGGAACAATTGCAAGCCTGGCGTAAAGAAAAAGCCAGCGCCACTACCTCTGAAGGTAAAAAACTGCCGAGTTACATCATCAGCACCAATCGGCAACTGATTGATGTGGTTAAAAAAGCCCCAAAATCACTTCAAGCATTGCGTGAAATAAATGGTTTTGGTAAGAAGAAAATCGACAAATATGGTCAGGATATCATTGAAATTATTCAACGATTTTATGGGGTTGAAGCCACGGCTTGGTCAAGCGATAATTCTGACCAACAACCAACAACCAACAACCAACAACCAACAACCAACAACCAACAACCAACAACCAACAACCAACAACCAACAACCAACAAAGGATAGTGCATGAAAGAAGACTATCCTATTTTTATTCACTGGTATCAAACGTTGGGTTGGCTGCTTGATACCATCGAAAAATATCCTCGCAATGCCCGTTTTTCATTGGCTTCCCGTATTTCTGATTTGGCATTGGATATTCTGGATGGGGTGATTGATGCCATTTATTGCCCAAAGTCCCGGCAAAATACCTTAAAACAAATCAATCTCAATTTGGAAAAATTACGGGTTTTATTGAGGTTATCACATGACCGACAATACATCTCAACTCGCCAATATGAACACAGTGCCAGAGCCATTAATGAAACAGGGTCTATGGTCGGTGGCTGGATGAAAACGGGTGCCTAAACGTTTTAATCATTTGTATCCAAGAATTCATGATTTCAAACATTTATTATTTTGTGCCAATGCCGCCAGAAAAGGGACTGGTTGGACTCATGAAACCAGTCATTTTTATTTTCACTTAGAGCGTCAATTATTGTCATTGAAAGATGAACTAGAATCAGAAACTTATTTACCGGGTGCTTATCGCTATTTTTCAATTCTTGATCCTAAACCACGCATGATTGCCGTGGCACCTTTTCGTGATCGGGTGGTACATCATGCCTTAGTTGATTTGTTAACCCCAATCTATGAACCACGCTTTATTGATGACAGTTATGCGACCCGGGTTGATAAAGGCACTCACAAAGCGGTGTTACGATGTCAGCACTTTTTAAAACGATCCCCTTTTTATTTAAAAACAGATATTCGAAAATTTTTTGATTCAGTTGATCATCAGGTATTGTTGAAGTTATTAGAGCATCGAATCAAAGATAAACAACTACTGTTGCTGATTGAAAAAATTATTTTCAATGTGTCAAATACAGGCAAAGGATTGCCAATTGGAAATTTAACATCACAGTTTTGGGCAAATGTGTACCTTGATCCACTAGATCACTATGTGAAAGAGGTATTACAAATCAAAGGTTATGTTCGTTACATGGATGATTTTGTTATTTTTAGTCAAACGGGTCGTGTACTGAATGGCTTACTGGATGCCATTGAAAATTTTTTGGAAGGGCAATTAAAATTACGACTACATTTAGGTAACACCTGGCTCAATACCGCCAATCATGGTTTGAGTTTTATCGGTATGAGAATATGGCCTCACTATATCCGTACTCGTAGTGAGAATTGGAGGCGTAGTCAAAAGAAAATGCATCGTCGCATAAAAGAGTTTGAACAAGGCAAACTCAATGATGATCAGATCAGCCAGTCATTACAAAGCATTGTTGGTTATCATCAACGCTTTAAGTCATCAGATAATCTGCTAAAATAATAGATAGGAATCAACCACGAAAGTGGCTCCAACCGTGTGAACCGTGGTGGCAGTTGGAACAACTCAGCGTCTAACACTCGCTGTGCCAATCGCAACAACAACTCACCGGGCAACTCCAACAACAATCTGGGGCTGCGTGCCCTGATTACTTGATGATGGCAGAATTCTGTGTGATCCTATTTAGTAAGGTCGCCGGAACCGTCCGTGCTTCAAGTCCCGTGATTGAATTCCTGCATCGATGGTTAATCATCGATCAAAGTGATGAAGACTCGCTCAGGGTTAGTAATACTCTATGTGAACGTTCTGGGTGAGGTTTAACTAACTAACTATCTATCGGTATTGAATACCAATTTACTAAGGTCAAGCAACCATGCAACTAACCATCAAGTTATCGGACAATCTTTCAACAGATAAAGTGTCCCATATCATTAAGAAGATTGAAAAGACGTTCATCAAAGAAGGTGTTTCAATTGAAATTGAATCGGAAGCAGATGAAGACTCGTGGGATAAGTTGGACGTAAAATCTATTTCGGTGGACACGGGTATCGAGGATTTTGCAGAAAACCATGACCATTATTTGTATGGATTATCCAAACAATCATGAAACCTATTTTCGTTGATACATCAGCACTCATTGCGCTAGGGAATAAAAGAGATTCTTTTCATAAACAAGCATTAAAAGTCAAAGATGATTTGATTAAACTAAATCAACAATATGTCACCACTAGTGCAGTTATTTTGGAATTTGGCAATGCTTTTAGTCCGGTAAGTCTAAAATCGACAGCTATTCAGATAATAGACAGCATGACTCAATCTACCAAATGGAAGATTATAAATATTGATGATCAATTAATGAAAAAAGGTCTTAAATTGTATAAAAAAATGAAAGATAAGGAATGGGGATTGGTTGATTGCACCAGTATTTTGATTTCAAGAGAATTAGGTGTTGGTGAAATATTTACAACAGACCATCATTTTGAGCAAGCGGGATTCACCATTCTGCTAAAGAAATAGACAAGGATATTCACGATGAACAAATCAGTTCTAATTATTTTATCAGCATTTTTTTGCACACTTTTTATCGCCCCGTTGTCAGCTAAAGACTTTAGCTTTCAACTCAAAGCCAATGCCGCTCCTCCGACACCCACAAGACTGACTGCTTCAGTGGCTTTTAATGATCCATCAGGCAATCAAATGCTGGATGCCACTGAAACAGCCTATTTGCAAGTGGTAGTCAAAAATCAAGGTCCGGGAGATGCTCACGATATAAAAATACAGACGTTGGCATTACAAGGTGGCAAACAAGTTCGTTTGAGTCGGTCAATATTGCTAGGTGATTTGGCGAATGGTCGGCAAGTGATTAAGAAAATCCCATTGAAAGGAAAGCGACAACTTGCCAATGGCAAATTAAAATTACAGATCAATACCGTTGAAGGTAATGGTTTTGATGCTGATCCGGTCACCATCAGTTTATCCACTCGTCAGTTTTATCCACCAAATTTACAAGTGGTTGATTTAGGGATTGATGATCAGAACCAGAACAGTCAAATTGAACCTCTCGAAGTTGTTCAGGCTGTTGCCAGAGTACAAAATAAAGGTCAGGGAATGGCTCATAATGTGGTGGCAAATATTGAGATGGGAAAAAATGTATTCGCCGCACTCCAATCACAACAAACCTTTGCCATTGGTGAGTTAAAACCAGGAGCGTTTTATGATGTGAAATTTTCATTTTACACCAATCGACGTATTGGCAATGGCAAACGTATTCCGGTGAAATTAATACTGTCTGAAAGCCGTGTTAATCAACAGCGTTCAGAAAGCCTGAAACTCACCATGAATTCACCTCAACGAAGAGCCAGTGAAGTGGTTGTGGCTGGAGTTACATCACCCTCTGCTGTTACCAGCGGTGGTGCATTAACTGCATTAAACGTTGATGTGGATATTAATATCCCAACAGGTAATCGAGCGGGTGATTATGATATTGCAGTCATCGTCGGTAACGGTAGTTATCAGAAAAATGGAGTGCCCAACGTTGATTATGCCCATCGGGACATTGCTATATTAGAGCAATATTTATTAAAAACGATGGGGTTTAAAAAAGAAAATATTCTGGTTGAAAAAGATGCTACAAAAGGCGTCTTTGAAACATTATTTGGGACTGCCAGCAGCACACAAGGAAAAGTTTATAATTATATCAAACCCAATGTGAGTCGCTTGTTTGTGTATTACGTTGGCCATGGTGCTCCGAGTCCTAAAAGTGGACAAGGTTTTTTTGTGCCAGTTGATGCCGATCCCGATTATATCCAAACCAGTGGATATCAGTTATCCGTTTTTTATGATAATTTGAAAAAAATTCCAGCCAAAGAAAAAATCGTTGTGATTGATGCCTGCTTTTCTGGTAGAACACAAGATGGACTATTGTTTAAAAATGTCAGTCCTGCTTTGTTAAAAGTAAAACAAACCAATGCGGGTCTATCGGCAGGAGCCGTATTATCCAGTAGTCAGGGTGAACAACTGAGTACCTGGTTTCCACAGAAAAAACACAGCCTGTTTACTTATTTCTTCCTCAAAGGTTTGCAAGGCGAAGCGGATAGTAACAATAATAAAATTATTACCATGGGTGAAATGGCTGAATACGTTGAAAGCAAAGTCCCTTATCAGGCCCGAAGAATTGCGGGTAAAGAACAAAATCCAAAAATTGAAGGTAAACGGGATATCGTATTGGCACGACTCAAATAAGTGGGATGAATTATAAAATGATGAAACAATCGTTCTTGAATTATTTTTTATGTTCCATTTTAATATTTTTAAGTCATCACGCTAATGCTTTAGCAACAGATGATTTAGATGAACAATTGTCTGTTTGGAAAAAGATGATACCGTCGTCTAAAAAAGTGGCGATCGTTCCATTTTATAATGGTATTAATGGTGATATAACAGGGTTGGGTGACTTATGGCGTGACCGAGTTGAAAATTCACTGCGGAAAAATAAAATTAAAGTGGCTGCACGTCGTGATTTGGTGATGATCATGGAAGAAGTCGAAAACTTTCATGATACAGTCGATATGGATCGATTAACTCAAAAAGCTCAAAGTGCGTATATCGTCGTTGGTCGATACTATCAATCATCGGGTAAAATAGAATTACATCTTAAATTATTGCAAGTGACCACGGCGAGAGTTAAAGCATCAGCCGTATTGAATGAAAAACTATCCCGTCAAACTGCTAATTTTGCATACAAAGTCAGGGGCAATATTTATCATCAGCGCATTGATAAAATGAATCCAGATCAAACTAAGGCATCATTCAGTGCCACACTGAATAGAAAATGTTTTCCTACTGGTGGTGAAGCCATTCTAAACATTAAAATGCAACCCGAACGTTACCTTTATATTTTAAACTTAAGTGCAGATGATACAGTAACGTTATTACATCCTAATCGTTTACAAAAGAATAAAGCAGTTTCACAAACAGAATTCACTTTTCCGCCAGTGCATTTAAGAAAAGATGAAACACTGTCATTGTTACTCTATCCTATGAATGATCAACCGACTTATGAGAAATTTAAGGTGATCAGTAGTGATAAACGATTGGATTTCTCAAACATTCCTGTTCCAGAAAATGCATTATTTACAGGAGCCAAAGGTGGCGATATGAAACTCATGCTGGATGTTTTATCAAAAAGCAAAAACTGGCAGGTCATTGATTTGGATTATGAAGTGGGCAAACATTGCCGATAAATTGATTGTCATAACGCATTATTTTTAATCAATTGTGCCATTTTTTCCATAAGAACAATTGAGGCATTCTGGTTTAATTGTTGTCCTTCTTCGATGTATTGCCAGACGGTAGCATCACTTTTCCAGCCACCTTGTTTTTTAATTAATTCAAAGTCCACACCTGCTCGTGCGGCAGAAGTTGACAAACCTCGCCGAAAACTATGGCTGCTTAACTGAGGTGCAAAATCAAACTGACAGTCTGAACCCAGTAATTTAAGCAGTTCATTAATTGCATTGGGGTTCAGTGATCTTGATTGGATTTGATCCCAGCGATTGACTGGACGAAATAAAACTCCATCGGTGATATTTGAAAGGGTTAACCATTTTTTAATAGCTGTCGCAGGACAAACATTTTGATCACCAAAGGGCAGCGCCCGATTGATTCCTTCTCGCTCTTGATCTGTTTTAGAGTGAGGTAATTGAATAATGAGTCCTTCTGTTTCCCATTTTAAATCTTCTACTTTAATTGAAACCAATTCACTGCGTCGAAATGCGCCAAAATAAGCCGTTAAGATGAGTGCAATATCGCGGTATTTTTTTTTATTATCGGGTAACTGATGTAGGTGATCGATCATGATGGCAATGTGTTCCAAACGTAATGCTTTGGCTTTTTGTTTTGGTTTTCCATGGACTCGCCGTATGCCTTCCATGGTTTTACGGATCAAAGAAGTTTCAACCGGGTCAGTAAATCCTTGAGTCTGATGCCATTGTTTAATTGCCGTGAGATGTAAATCAAGAGTACGGGGATTAACTTTGGTAGATCGATCAAGCAAATATTTGACTAGGTTGTCTTGATTCGTCGGTAATCGCCCACCCCATTTTTCAAATTGTCGAATGGCTGAACGATAAGCTTTACGGGTATTATCGGATGTTGCAGATTTTAGATAATGATGGAGTGATTCAGATTCAGTCTGCGTCAAGCTGTCTGTGTTTTTATTACGTAATAGGGTCTGATTTTCTAAAATGTTATTTTTTCCATCCATTATTGTGCCTATTGGTGATTACGTCATAAAGTCAGGATTTGTACTGTCATTACGGGAAATAATTAAGATGATTATATTATAACCTTAAATAAGTGTCATTATCAAAGGTTATAATAGTAGGTTAAC
Source organism: Methylococcales bacterium (assembly GCA_018671575.1). Taxonomy (GTDB): domain Bacteria; phylum Pseudomonadota; class Gammaproteobacteria; order JABHGC01; family JABHGC01; genus JABHHM01. Next base: position 12,391 of record JABHHM010000197.1, read on the forward strand.
GACCATTTATAATTTCTCTATATTATGTTATATTACATAATACGTTATACGTTACTAAATAATCTGAGGGAAACTTATGGCCCGCATCGGTGTCACCTATGTTGATATTGCAAAAGCAGCAGAAATAATTAAATCACAGAATCAAGAGCCAACGGTCGATAGAGTTCGCCAACATCTAGGAACTGGCAGTAAAAGCACCATCGCACCACTCTTAAAGCGTTGGCGATCAGATAATAATGCCCCCTTAGATTTAGAAGGACTGCCAAAAGACTTGATTGAATCTGTTAAATCCTTATACGAACGAATGCAACACATGGCTGACCAGAAAATTGATCAAGCTCAAACACAATTCAACACGACATCAGAAGAACAAAAAACTGAACTCATTGAATCAAACAGCACCGTCAAACAATTGAAGTCAAATTATGATATTTTGAAACAACAACTCAAAACAAGTGAAGATGAAAAAAACAATTATAAAGACCAGCTGGATAATTTACATATCGATAACACCAGAATTGTAGTTGAACGAGATGAATTAATGAACCGTACCAATGAATTAAAATTAATAATTGAAGAATTGAAGCAGGAAAGTCGTGATGTACGTGATCACTTTGAACATTACCAAAGAAGAACCGCAGAAGATAAACAACAAGAACGTGAACAATTCCGCTCAACTAATCAACAACTACAAGAACAAATCAACGCATTGAGAGAACAGTTAATGGCCTCAGAGCAACGTTTATCTGATAAAAATGGCGAAACCTCTCATTTATTAGAGACTATTGATGATATCAAGTCAGATAATCAATCGATACAGCTGGAATCAAATAACAAATCATCAAAAATGGAATTGCTAGAGAATAAAATAGAATCAACAATCGAGAAAAACCAAAGATTAGAGAAGATGAGGCAATCACAGCAGGATGAAATACATCTATTATCCAAGACCAACACTCAGATAGAAAAAAATATCAGTTTGCTTCAGCAGTCTCACGATAAAAAATCAGCAGAACTGGAAGAATCAAAAAATAGAATGTTTTTATTAGATAATGAGAATAAGGAGATTCTTCAGGCTAAATCGGTGATTCAGGGTCAATTTATACAATTACAAAAATCTATTTAAGGGTGAAATTGAAAAAAGTTCAAATATGTGAATTTTAAGAAAAATATTTTTATATATTTATCAAAGCCTTATGAATAATTTTTGTGTTTTTTCAAAAACGATATTTCTCTTGTAAACAAGCTGTATCAATGGGTTTCGGAGAGCTTAGTGACAAGTTGTACTTTAAGTCATGGGACCCCTATTTATAGTTTAAAAAATAAAATAAGAGGGATGAATTTGGTGTGTAATTGACCTAGATCAATTTTAGGTTAAAAACATTGAGGATAATGTGGGATTGTTTGAATTGATTCTTAAATATTTTACGGGTTAAGAGGATAATCTCTTTCTTAAACCTGAGGCTCTTATTATTTTGCCATTAACGGCCTGTTTCAATATTTCCAATGGAGCAATAATATGACAATGTTGCTTGGCACGGGTAACTCCTGTGTATAACAATTCTCTGCTTAAAATGGTTGATTTGATATCGGGTAAAATGATCATGACTTTATTGAATTCTGATCCTTGGCTTTTATGAATGGTCATGGCGTAAACAGTTTCAAAGTCAACCAAACGTTGAGGTAAAACAGATTTTAGTGTGCCATCACTGAATAAGAAAAAGGCTCGTAACTCATTGTCAGCGGATTTATCAGGCAAAATAACACCAATATCTCCATTAAATAAACCCAATGAATAGTTGTTTCGATTCATCATCACGGGTTGTCCTGCATAGAATCCTTGGTGTTCAGCGGTTAACTTGTGGAGACGTAATATTTTTTCAATGGTCGAATTGATGTTGTTGACTCCTTGCGAACCTTCTCGTGTGGCACAAAGAATTCGGAACTGATTAAAATACTGTAACGCTTCTATTGGGTCAGTTATTTTAAAGTAATCAATTAAATGATGTTGAGTATATTCCAGCAAGTGTTGGTCAATGGATGATGACCACTGAATATCTTGAAATTTGGCTTGATTTAGTATTTCTACTGCCGATTCAAAGTTGCCTTGATTAATCTGTTTGGCAAGTTTACCGATACCACTGTGCTGGTCAAAACGATAACTGTGAAAAAGAAAGCTGATTTGGTCTTGTAATGCGGACTGGTTTTCATTGTAACCAATAGAGTCATTCGTTAATTCAAAGATGAGTTGTTTGCGTTCTTCTGAAAAAGATTCTCCATGCTCACAAATATCACCTAAGACACTGCCTGCATCGACTGAAGACAATTGGTCTTTATCACCAAGAAATATGACACGGGTATTAGAGGGTAATGCTGTGAGTAAATGATGCATCATGGATAAATCAATCATAGAAGCTTCATCTATCAGTAAAATATCTATGGATAGCGGGTTGTTAGCATGATGAAAAAAAGCGTGTTGACCATGTCCCGATTTGAGTAAACGATGCAAAGTAAATGCCTGGTCGGGTAATTGTTCAGCAATTGAGGGTTTAATGGATAATTGTTGTTTGGCTTGTAGAATAGATTCTGTTAAACGTGCTGCGGCTTTACCTGTGGGGGCTGCTAATGCAATGTGAGATTGTTTGGGTAAGTTTTGCTCAATTAATAAGGCTAATATTTTTGTCACAGTGGTGGTTTTTCCTGTACCTGGCCCACCTGAAATAAAGCTACAACGATTAAGTACCGCTGTAATGGCCGCTATTTTTTGCCAATCTATTACTTGGGATGAGGATGGAAAATAATGGCTTAATCCTTGTTTTAGAAGATTTTTATTGATATTGACGGGGTGTTGGTTTTGGCTGATTAAATATTGACTGATTTGAGTCTCATAATGCCAGTATTTTGCCAAATATAAATGATTATCCTCATCCAGAATCATGGGTGTTGATTGCTGTGAATTACCAATAACTGAGCATTTTAATAGGGCCTGTCGCCAGTTATCTAAGGGCGGAGCAATGAGTGAGGTAGATTCAAGCTGGGATGAAAAAAATAGTTGGGTTTCAGCAAATTGTTTGAGCTGAATGCAGCTGTCTCCTTGGCTATTTTGATGGCTGACGAGGCAAGCGGCTAATATTAAGTCATCAGAAGGGTGGGTGCTGATTTTTGCCATGAATTCAGCAAAAAAATAATCAACATGACGAATGATATTTTGGTTGGCTAATTTGTAAAGTATGGTTAAAAGTTGCATGGAGAATTGTTTTAGATTGATTTTTTACGGCAAGTCATTATAATTTAAGTACAGAAAAACGTACCTGTACATTTAGGAGTTGTTATGGACACCATTAGTTATACTTCTGCACGATCAAATCTTGCAAAAACCATGAAGCAAGTTTGTAATGATCATGCTCCCGTCATTATAACACGAAAAAGTGAGGCTCCCGTGGTTATGATGTCTTTAGAAGACTACGAAGCAATGGAAGAGACAACCTATTTGCTTCGTTCTCCAGCCAATGCGAGGCTTTTACTTGAATCCATTAATGAGCTTGAGTCAGGTGGTGGTGTTGAAAAAGATCTCATCAAATGAAATTAATATTTTCATCGTTGGCATGGAAAAATTATCTCTATTGGCAAAATACAGATAAAAAAATGTTAAAAAGAATCAATTTGCTGATAAAGGAAATTAGTCGTTCTCCGTTTGAGGGAATTGGTAAGCCAGAACCTTTAAAGCATGGTTTGGCAGGTTATTGGTCTCGTCGTATCAATGATGAACATAGAATTGTTTATAAGTTTGATCATGATGCTCTTTTAATTGCACAGTTACGCTACCATTATGGGCGTTGACTTTAGGCATGGACACCAAACAATTCATCCAATTGTTGAATTTGTTGATAAGGCGGGCAATGATAATAAATACCATAATCTGCTCCCAGACTCACGTCGATTCCCCTTAAAAATAAATAACCAACCCCGCCAAAATGTTGCTGATATTGGTAATTGGGTAAACGTTTTTGTAAATAACGATGTAATGCCACGGTATAAATTAAATATTGCACGTCATAACGATGTTCGTAAATGGCTTGTTGTAGCTGAGGTTGTTGATAATCATCTGGGTGGTTGCCTAAGTGGTTAGACTTGTAATCCACAATATAAAATTTATTTTGATACTGAAAAATCAAATCAACGAAACCTTTCATTAATCCTGTCAGGGTAGAAAAACTAAGTTCATGACAAGGAAAGTCGGTGTATTGTTGAATTAGTTGATTCAATGACTTTGCGCTGAATTGATTGATGGGAAAATAAAATTCCAGTTCTACCAAGCGATGTGTTGAATCTATTTTATGCAAGCAAAGTTCCGAATCAGCTATCAATGGGGTCCGTAAAACATTTTTAACCATATTTTCTATTTGTGGTTGCCAGATTAAATCAAATCCATATAACTTCATTTGTTTGTTAACGACGCCAGCTAAAATAGTATCATCCGTTTCAGTGAAATCAATATTCTCAAATAAACTGTGCATGAATGTGCCTGCATGACTGCCTTTGGGAAAATCAAAAATGCTGGCTTGTTTTGATTCAGCAACGGCAGGTTTTTCGTCTGTTTTAAAAATGGCATCATAATCAGGTAATTCATTGTCATGACTGGATGACGAAATGGCGGAAAAACTGGTTAATCGCCATGATTGGTCAATTGTTCCGTTAAATTGTCGGGCTGACAGTGTTGGTTGTGAGGTGTGCTGTGTTTGTGTTGTTGTGGTTGCTGATTCATCAGGGGTCATCACGTTAATATGCGGGCTTTGATAGGCTTGAAAACACTGAATTAATTCATCATCACTCATTGCAGATATGGATTTAGCCATTTCATTAATAGAATGGTTAGGTTTTTGATGTAACAAATAGGCGAGGGCAGACTGACTTGACTGATTGGTTCTGCACCAGCTGACATAACAGCGATATTTGGCTCGAGTAATGGCAACATAAAGTAAGCGCAAGTGTTCGGATAAGTTTTCTTTATCAGATTGAGTTTGATGGGTGGGATTGTTGTCGGGCTTTAAATCTAAAGTCAGTTCAGGAGGCTGTCCGAAAATGCATCTTTCCTCCAGAGCTGCGTTAAAACCTGGCTCCCCAGCCATTTGCTCCTGCAATGGACTGGGTTTCCGACATCCATGTTGGTCTAAATGCTCATTTACACCAGTAAGCTGCGCTTTTTCGCCAAATTTTGCCTTGTTCTGAAGAAAATCTGCATTCTCGGACAGCCTCCTAGGGTTGTGAAATAATAAATATTTTGATCTTTTTCTCAGTGCATTTTTCCAGCCAAAGGGGACAAAAACAATGTCATATTCCAGTCCTTTGCTTTTATGAATAGTCACTATTTTAATTAATTGCTGGTCACTTTCCAGACGTAGCTGGCGACTTTCGTTATTATTACTGGCGTTGATTTGTTCTGCAAACCAGTTGAAAGTAGCCTCCAAACTAGGGTGTTCATCACTGGCTTGTTGTATTAGCTCAGCTAAATGCAGTAAGTTGGTTAAGCTACGTTCGCCCTCATCAGATGAATAAAGTTGTTGGTTGATTTTCTGTTGATGACACATTTTGCGAAACATCATCATAAAACTGTATTGTTGCCAGTCTTTTTGATAGTTTTCAAATGTTTGAATCCAATGATTTAACCTGTTGGAGTCAGTGTTTAGTTGGTCTAGTTCAGCTAAACTCAAGCCGATTAGCCGAGTGGCTAAAGCTGCTTTGAGTTGTGTTTCTTTATCGGGTGCTAATACTGCTGTTAATAAATAATAGAGTTCATCCGCTTCAATACTGTCAAATACGCTATTTCGACTGGTTAATACGGATTTGAGTTGATAGTGATTCAATACTTGTTTGATCAGTTCACCTTGAGTATGGCTGTAAACCAAAATGGCAATGTTTTCAGTTTTAATTGCTTGATTATTCAAACTGGCATAGTCGGTTGATAATAACCGACAAATTTCCTGAGCAGTCCAATGAGCAGAGGTTTGCTGTGCAATATCGTGTTTGATATCTTTGTTAATCAGTGCTTTTTCAAGTGGATTATTTTTACTGATATTTCCAGAAATATTGTCAGCCGTTCTGGGTAAATACCAAAATTGTAGAGCAGCAGCACTTTGTCCTTGAATTAATAAAGGTGTTTTGTCCGCTTCAGCAGCTGCATTGACGGGACAAAACTCAATGGCATCAAAAATAAAAGCTTGTTGAGTGGATTCAAACAATGTATTGACCGCAGATACCATTGCGTGAGTTGAGCGCCAGTTGGTTTTTAAGGTATATTGACCTTGTTGATTGTTCGGTTTTTGACGAGCTTCCATGTAAGTAAAAATATCAGCACCACGAAAACTGTAAATGGCTTGCTTCGGATCACCGATCATAAATAACCCTGATTCAGCTTGTCCATCATAAATTTTATTGAATATCTGATATTGCAACGGATCGGTGTCCTGAAATTCATCGATCATGGCAATCGGATATTGTTGACGGATTTTATCGGACAAATAGGAATTGTTGGGTTGATGCAATGCATCGTGTAATTGCTTTAATAAATCATCAAATGACAATAATGAATCATTTTGTTTACGGCTCTGGCATTGATGATTAACAAAATTAAGGCAATGTCGATGTGTGAAAATGGCTAATTCAGTGAGTAACTCCTGAAGTTGTTCACAATATTTAAAAAAAGTATGGTTGACTGAGGGGGCATTGGCTTTGGTGGCTTTATCAATGCTGGATTGGGTGAAACGGTCAAAGTTTTTGGGTAAACAAAGAAGATCTTCTTGTAAAAACTGAGTTAATTCACTGATCCATTTGGCTAAATAATCTTTCCGATAAGAGGTGCGTTTGATGCTTTTGTGTTCAGTTAGAATTTCAATGATTTCAGCTTGATGATCACTCCAGACTTGCTTGAGTTGCATGGAAGTTGATAGGATGTGTTGTTGATACATTGCAAAAGAATCATATTGGCAATCGGGTATAATAGTTAATTGAAATTTTCCCAAATGATTGTTAATTTCACTCAATAAATCAGAGGGCTGTGACCAATGTTTTTGTATCCATGGAATAAGCGGTGTAGGAAATTGATAAAAATGTTGTCGCCAGTAGTCTTCAATGATGGTTTGTTTTAATTCAGTTTCATCTTGGATCAATTCACTATCAAAATTTGAACCACTTTCAAAAGCGTGTTCCTGTAACACACGTTGGCAAAAACCATGAATGGTGAAAATGGAAACCTCATCAAGACAAATTAATGCAGTATTTAATGTGTCCAACATGGTTTGTCGGTCGGATTGATTGAGTAAAAAATGCTGAATTAGGAGATCGTTGGATGCACCCAAAAGAATGTCTTGTTTGGCATTATACAGTCGAGTATGAATGCGTTCCCGAAGTTCTTCAGTGGATGCTTTGGTGAAAGTCACCAATAAAATTTGTTCAACGGTGTAATTTTTTTCGATTAACAGGCGTAAATAGAGGCTGGTAATCGTGTAGGTTTTTCCTGTACCTGCGCTGGCTTCTATGAGTGACAGGCCTGTCAGAGGAAAGGTTAATGGGTCAAGTGTTTGCATTAGGGAGTGATTTTTTATGGTAATATTTAATGTTGCTATTCAGTCCTTTCTTTTGCCTTGAACTTAAGCAATATAGGGTAAGGGGATGCGCAATAAATAAACATCCAACTTGCTTGTTTTTTTGCC